>NZ_MNQN01000039.1:0-32386 GCF_001915455.1 Bacteroides sp. 43_46
GGCAATTCAACGTGGGGATATCCTAAAAAGCCTTATCGACTGAAACTTAATAAGAAAGCAGAGATCTGTGGTTTGGGGAAAGCCAAGAATTATGTGTTGTTGGCAAATCATCTTGATCCTACATTAATGCTTAACTCGGTTGCATTCAAGATAGGTCGGCTGCTGGAACTTCCTTTTACCAATCATGCAATTCCTGTAGATGTGGTTTTAAACGGAATTTATAAAGGTTCTTACTTGTTGACCGAACAGATAGAGGTTAAAGAAAACCGTGTAGATTTGGATGAAAACAACAGTGTCATGTGGGAACTTGATTCTTATTGGGATGATGAGCCTAAGTTTAAATCGACTGCATTTAACCTTCCTGTAATGGTGAAAGACCCTGATTTGACCACAGAGCAATTTGAATATTGGAAGAAGGACTTTAATGCATTCACGACACAATTTGCAAAAGAACCGTTAGAAGGAAATAGCTATGTAGACATGATTGATATTGAATCGGTTGCCAAATTTCTGATAACCTTTAACTTGGTACACAACATGGAGATAAATCATCCTAAAAGTGTTTTTCTCCATAAAGAAGGAAATGGCAAGTATGTAATGGGACCTATCTGGGATTTTGATTGGGCGTATGATTATGAAGGTACGAGTAATCATTTTGGACGTTACAACACACCGTTATTTTCAAGTAGCATGAATGGAGTCGGTACGGCATTTTTCCAACGCTTTCTACAAGATAGCCGTGTGAAAGCGATATATAAGAGAACTTGGCAAGATTTCAAGAATAATAAGCTAGATGCATTGTTACAATATGTAGATGATTATGCTGTAATGCTTAAACCCTCTGTGGAAAGGAATAGTGAATTATGGGAAAATACTCGTTCATTCGATACAAAAGTGAAAGAGTTGAAGACGTGGTTAAGGAATAGAGCAGACTATATAGATAGTGAAGTCAGTAAACTTTAATAGAATCAATCTGTTGAACTGATAGATGAAAATAGAAATCTGAAGAACCGGTAATAATTTCTGTTTCACTTTTTAGTGAGGAAAACAAAATTATTACCGGTTCTTATGGATTTATATTATTGATTGGGGTTTATTGCACTTCAAAACTTCCTTTCAACCGTATATCTTGTGATGAAGCTCCTATCATTATTGAAAAACTACCCGGTTCTACCGTAAACTGATTGTTCTTGTCCCATAACCCCAAGTCTTGAGGAGTAAGGGTAAAGCTGATTGTCTGTTCTTCTCCCGGTTGCAAATGAATACGTTCGAAGCCACGTAACACCTTGTCGTAGGTAGTCACACTGCTGAAATCATCCCGAATATAAAGCTGAACTACTTCATCTCCAGCTCTTTTCCCGGTATTCTTTACGATACACGAAAGGGTCATGTTTTCTTGTGGACCTATAACCGGTTTGGAGATCTTCAAGGCTGAATATTCAAAAGTAGTGTAACTTAACCCATATCCGAAAGGATAAAGAACTCCGTCTACACGGACTCTCCCCTTTGAATCGGAGCCGGGTTTGAATGGAAATGCAAATGGAACCTGTCCTACTGACTTCGGGAAAGTTACAGCCAGGCGACCGCCCGGATTGTAATCTCCGAAAAGGACTTTAGCAATAGCATTCCCCATAAATTCACCGGGGAACCAGGCATGCACAATAGCGGGAACGTATTTGTTGGCCCAGTTGATTGTTGCTGCCCTTCCGTCTACCATTACCAAAACTACTGGCTTTCCTGTTGCATATACAGCTTCCAGCAATTGCTGCTGACGCCCGCAGAGATCGAGGCTGGTACGGGAAAATTCCTCCCGAACCGTCTTCTCATTTCCGCCTAATACAAGAATAGCGATGTCCGAAACTTTTGCCAGTTCTACTGCTTCATTAATCATAGCTTGTTCCTGTGTATCCAAAGGAACATTGTATAATTCACTTTCTGGGAAATACTTGTCAATGATGTTACATCCCTTTGCATAGCTGACTTCTGCATTAGGCAGATATTCTTTGATTCCCTGATATACAGTCTTGATAGGAGCATGGGCAGGGCCGTATCTGCACGTCAGTTCCTTCACTTCTTCTGCATTCGGACCGATAACTGCTATTTTGTTGAGGCTCTTGGACAACGGAAGCATCTGATTCTCGTTTTTCAGAAGAACAATAGACTCTAAAGCCGCTTTCATAGATACCTCCTGATGAGCGGCATTGTGTACTACTGTTTCTGGATGACGATCATCACCTGGGTACGGATTATCAAAAAGCCCCAACATAAATTTGACACGTAAGATTTCACCTACACGTTGGTCGAGGGTATGCAAAGAGATTTTTCCTTCGCTGATTGCACGGCGTAAAGGGAGGATAAAATCTTGTGGCGGGGTGAAGTTGGTGCGGATATTCAGTCCTGCATTTACTACTTGTGCCGCCATTTCTTCTTCAGTCGGGGTAATGCGGTGTTTTGTATGCAGGAATTCCACTGCTTCACTGTCCGATACTACATATCCCTTGAACCCCCATTGTTGACGCAGAATTTCAGTAAGGAAATGATAACTCCCGGAGACGGGTTCTCCGTCATAATCATTATAAGAGCTCATTACCCCTAAGGCTCCTGCTTCCTGAATTCCTTTGCGGAAGGGTTCCAAATAAAGAGTCTTCATCTCACGCGGAGCCACGTGCGGGTCGGTACGTGTACCTCCATCACGTCCTCCAACCGGGATACTATAGACGGCAAAATGTTTCGGAGTGGCTGCCAGTCCTTCGGCTTGCAGACCGAGAATCATTTGTTTTCCCAGTTCGCCTGCCAGATAAGGATCTTCGCCATAACTCTCTACTACCCGTCCCCAGCGCGGGTCTTGGGCAATGTCCAGAATCGGGGCGTAAATATTGGTATATCCGAGCGCTTTTGCCTCATCAGCAGTGACTTTCGCAATTTCTCGGATCAGTTTCTTGTTCCACGTGGCACCTTGTCCGCATTGGGCAGGAAACATGGTAGCCCGATTGTGGCACAATCCGCGTATTCCTTCATTGGTAAAGTCAACGGGAATGCCCAACCGTGTCTGTTCTACAAACCAGCGTTGTATTTCGTGGCGGTTCTTTACACTGTTGGCATACGGATAAGAAAGCTCGGAACCGAATTTACCCAATCCGTTCGCCTGTTCGTCAATATTCCCGATACCGTCTTTCCAGATTTCCTTTGACCATTCGGCAGTGGGCCATGCATCTTTCAATACCCGCCCCGAACCGTATAAAGTAGCCATTTGGCAGGTTTTCTCTTCCAGCGTCATTTGCGACAGCAAATCCGCAACACGGGCTTCAATAGGAGCGGCAGGGTCTTCGTATACGTCCTTGACTCCGTTCTTATTAAAGTCAATCCAATTCTTCTTGTATATGTCTTTTGTACTGCCGGCAAAGATGTTGCCGACAGACAGACACAAGGTAAGTCCACATACTAATTTTTTCATATCTATGGCTTTTCATCAGCTCGCAGGCCGAATACTTTTCCCGTCATCCGGTCTACCGGTACTTTCCATACTTTAACATTACGGACAGCCGGATCGGAGTAATTAAATTCATTATTCGTATAATGACACATGATAATGTCCAATGCGCCACGTTTTTCTTCCATGTCTTCAACGAACTCTACTTTTCCGCGACACATCGCACTTTCAGAACGCATACTGTAACTGCAAGCCACTTTTTCGTGCTGATAGACAAGCTTGTGTCCGAGACTAAAAGTGATACAGACATTATTATTGTGTTCCAACATTTCCACTTTACTGCCTTCGGGCCCGGAGTGGAGATAGATAATGCCGTCTTCATAACCGAAGTTCATCGGAACTACGTATGGATTACCTTCCATATCGACTATACCTACAAAACAAACGTCACAATGAAGAATAATAGACTCGATTCTTTGTTTGTCTTCGATGATAAAGGTTTTCATAATGGTTGTTAGCTTCCCCTTTGTGGTGAACTTATTTTTCTATTAATTCAAAATCCAATTGTTTCTTCTCAAGGTTGGCACGTGCTACGCGAACGGTAATAGCATCTCCCAGACTATATATCTTGTTTTTACGACGTCCGCGAAGGCAATAGTTCTTCTCGTCAAATTCGTAATAATCATCATCCAGATCGCGGATGGGCACCAAACCTTCACATTTATTTTCGTTCAGTTCTACGTAGAGTCCCCATTCGGTTACACCGGAGATTACGCCATCGTAAATCTGCCCCAAGCGTTCGCTCATAAATTCTACCTGTTTATATTTGATAGAAGCGCGTTCAGCGTTGGCAGCTATTTGCTCCATGTTCGAACTGTGGTCGCAGAGGTCTTCGTATTTGGCTTCTGATACGCTGCGTCCTCCGTTTATGTACTTCGTCAACAGACGATGTACCATCATATCCGGGAAACGGCGGATCGGTGAGGTGAAGTGAGTGTAATATTCGAATGCCAGTCCGTAGTGGCCGATGTTATGCGTAGAGTAACGCGCTTTCTGCATGGCACGGATAGAAACTGTTTCAATCAGATTCTCTTCTTTCTTACCATGAATATCGTCCAGAAGGTGGTTAATAGACTTTGAAATATCTGTTTTTGTACCGCTTGTACGTACTTTATAGCCGAAACGGGCGATGAACTGCGACAAGTTTTCCAGCTTTTCCGGGTCGGGCAGGTCGTGGATACGGTAAGGGAGCACTTTGGCTTTCTTATTCTTCGGCACACGTCCTACCTTTTCGGCTACGGTTCTGTTGGCAAGCAACATAAATTCTTCTACCAGCTTATTGGCGTCTTTTGACTCCTTGAAGTAAACGCTGATAGGTTTCCCTTTCTCATCGATCTCGAACTTCACTTCGTAACGGTCGAAGTTGATAGCTCCTGCTGAGAAACGTTTTTCGCGAAGTGCTTTGGCGATAGTATCCAGTGTGAGTACTTCTTCCTTGAAGTCTCCTTCTTTTGTCTCGATAATTTGCTGTGCCTCTTCGTAAGTAAAGCGGCGGTCGGAGTTGATAACCGTATGAACGATGCGTGAATCCTTGACTTCACCTTTTTCGGTAATATTGAAGATTACGGAGAAAGCCAGCTTTTCTTCATTCGGGCGGAGGGAACAGATGAAGTTACACAATCGTTCGGGAAGCATCGGAATGGTGCGGTCCACCAGATAGACGGAAGTGGCGCGTTTTTCTGCCTCTTTGTCAATGATTCCTCCTTCTTTCACGTAATGCGTCACATCGGCGATGTGTACACCTACTTCCCACAATCCTTCTTTCAATTTGCGGATAGAAAGTGCATCGTCGAAGTCTTTGGCATCTTTCGGGTCAATAGTGAAAGTGGTAACTTTGCGGAAGTCCTCACGTTTGGCAATCTCTTCGGCTGAAATTTCGGCGGGAATCTTGTCTGCCGCTGTCTCTACCGACTTCGGATAGACATAAGGCAAACCGAATTCGGCAAGAATGGCGTGCATCTCCGTAGTGTTTTCACCGGCTTTGCCAAGTATATCAATGACTTGTCCGATAGGATTTTTTGCCTTGTCCGGCCATTCGGTCACTTTCACAATTGCTTTGTCTCCGGTTTTACCACCTTTCAGCTTTTCTTTCGGGATAAAGATGTCATTGGCAAGTGTACGGTTTTCCGTCACCAGAAAAGCATACGACTTGGCTACTTCCAGTGTACCGACAAATGTATCGTTGGCACGTTCCAGTATTTCTATTACTTCCCCTTCGGCATCCTTGTTTTTACGTTTGGCGTAGAAGGTGATCTTTACTTTGTCGTTGTTCATCGCATGGGCCGAGTTGCGTTCGGCCACAAAGATAGGATCGCCCCCTCCTTCGGGGATGAAGGAATTCTTTCCGTTACTTTTCCGTTGGAAGGTGCCGGTCATCTCTGTTCCATGATTGTTGAGACGGAACTTTCCCTTTTCTATTTCGCTGATATAGTCATCATCCAGCATTTCGTGAAGAATATCGACGCATAGCATTTTCTGCGGGTGAGTGGTGAGATGTAACTCTGAGAAAATATATTTCATGCTCAGCGTCTCGCTTTGTTTGGCATGGAAAAAGTCTATCAATAGCGCGGCTAACTGTTTTTTACTCATTCTCTTGCCGGCTTTCTTCTCTTTCTTTTCTTTCTTTTTCGCCATAATGTAGTCTTTTAAAAATATCTAGTTACAAAGATATAGGAATATTTTCCTTATCGAAACTTTGAGGAAAGAAAAATAACTTTGCAGTCTTGTATTTGATTTTCCGTAATAGGTCAGGTTGGTTCTGATAAGGTATATTACAAAGTTGGGGATAACTCATAATTTTATCGTTGTATTTAAGTGGTATTTAAAGGGTATCGGTTTTTTTCAACGGGTTGAGTGCGACAAATAATAATTGAGAAAAGCAAAATGGCTTTTGTTTTATATTTATTGTATCTTTGTGGCATTATCAAGAAAATGTTTAGTGAGGTACTTTTATTAATATTCACGCAGAACCTAGAGAGTAATAATGGAGAGTGTTTTAATTACGGGCGCAAGCGGTTTTATAGGAAGTTTCATCGTAGAGGAAGCGTTGAAACGAAGGTTTGGTGTGTGGGCAGGGATTCGTTCTACGAGCAGTAAGAAATATTTAAAAAACCGGAAGATTCATTTTCTGGAACTGGACTTTGCGCATCCTAATGAACTTCGTGCCCAACTCTCCGGGTATAAAGGTACTTATAACAAGTTTGATTATATCATTCATTGTGCCGGTGTCACCAAATGCTCTGACAAAAAAACTTTTGATTATGTCAATTATCTCCAGACTAAATATTTTATAGACACGCTGAAAGCGTTGAATATGGTTCCGAAGCAGTTTATATATATCAGCACGTTGAGTGTATTCGGTCCTGTACGTGAGAAGGATTATACTCCGATTGAGGCGGATGATACTCCGGCACCCAATACGGCTTATGGGTTCAGTAAACTGAAAGCGGAACTGTATATTCAGAGTATTCCCGGTTTTCCTTATGTCATTTATCGTCCTACGGGAGTTTACGGACCTCGTGAAACAGATTATTTCCTTATGGCGAAATCTATTCAGAAGCATGTTGATTTCTCAGTGGGTTTCCGGCGTCAAGACCTTACTTTTGTTTATGTGAAAGACATTGTGCAAGCTATTTTCCTGGGAATAGAGAAAAATGTTACCCGTAGAACGTATTTCCTGACAGACGGGAATGTGTATAAGAGTCGTGCGTTTTCGGACCTGATACAAAAAGAATTGGGTAATCCGTTTGTTCTTCATCTGAAATGTCCGTTAATTGTGCTAAAAGTTATATCTTTGCTCGCTGAATTTATTGCTACACGTTCCGGAAAGAGCAGTACACTAAATTCGGATAAATATAAGATAATGAAACAACGCAATTGGCAATGTGACATCATCCCGACAATTAATGAACTGGGATATGCGCCCGAATATGATTTGGAAAAGGGAGTCCATGAAACCATTGCCTGGTATAAAAACGAAGGATGGCTTTAGACTTATTTAAGCGAGTAGAAACCCGGAAAGGGTTGTTTGCTGTGGAGAAGATTACATTGATTTATAATCTGTTGACCTCCATTTTGATTCTATTCCTGTTTCAGCGAATGGATCATCCATGGCACATGTTGCTGGATAGGGCTATGATTGCTGCAATGACTTTTCTGTTGATGTATCTCTACCGGCTTGCTCCCTGTAAGTTTTCGGCGTTTGTACGCATCGTCATTCAGATGAGCCTGCTTTCTTACTGGTATCCGGATACTTTCGAGTTCAACCGGTTCTTTCCGAATCTGGATCATGTCTTCGCTATCACCGAACAGTTTATTTTTAATGGGCAACCTGCTATCTGGTTTTGTCATACGTTCCCGCATCTTCTGGTCAGTGAGGCGTTCAATATGGGATATTTCTTCTATTATCCGATGATGTTGATTGTGGCGTTATTCTATTTCATTTATAGGTTCGAGTGGTTTGAAAAGATGTCTTTTGTGCTTGTCACTTCCTTCTTTATCTATTATCTGATATATATATTCGTACCTGTTGCAGGACCTCAATTCTATTTTCCTGCCATTGGATTTGATAATGTTTCTAAAGGAATTTTTCCGGCTATCGGTGATTATTTCAATCATCATCAGGAATTGCTTCCCGGTCCGGGCTATCAGCATGGGTTCTTTTATAGTTTAGTGGAAGGCTCCCAACAAGTGGGCGAACGGCCTACGGCCGCATTTCCAAGTTCGCATGTCGGCATTTCTACCATTCTGATGATTATGGCATGGCGGGGCAGTAAGAAGCTGTTTGCTTGCCTGATACCTTTCTATATGCTGCTTTGTGGAGCTACTGTATATATTCAGGCTCATTATGTCATTGATGCTATTGTAGGCTTTTTCTCCGCATTCTTGTTGTATGTGGTGGTAACTTGGATGTTTAAAAAGTGGTTTGCGCAACCGATGTTCAAATAAAATAGCATTGCTCCATAATACTATCTTCAAGGATGCAATGCTATAAATATCGTATTTAATTTTTCGGGCTACTTTCTCTGTTGGTGAGTATTTCATTAAATATCTGAAACAGCTCCTCTTTGGTCTCGGCACGTAACATAGCGATGCGGGTGTCACGGAAATTAGGGATTCCTTTGAATAACGGGCTTGCAGCCAAGTGACGGCGCACGTGCAAGATACCTTTGCGTTCGTCGAGTAGGTTTACACTGTCAATCACTTCCTGGCGGAGGACTTCCATACACCATTCAAAACTTAGTGGCGGCAGTTCCTCGCCTGTCTCCAGATAATGCTTCATCTCTTTAAATATCCATGGACGGCCGAAGCTGGCACGGCCTATCATAACAGCGTCCACTCCATAACGGTCGAAACACTCCTTGCAGCGTTGAGGCGTTGTCACATCCCCGTTGCCGATGATCGGGATATGCATCCGCGGATTATTTTTTACTTCTCCTATCAGCGTCCAGTCCGCTTCTCCGGTGTACATTTGTGCACGGGTACGACCGTGTATGGTTAATGCGGCAATACCGCAATCCTGTAACTGTTCTGCCAGCTCTACGATAATTTTGTTGTTGGCGTCCCACCCCAGACGGGTTTTCACCGTTACGGGGATTTTTACCGCATCCACTACAGCACGGGTAATCTCCAGCATTTGAGGGATATTCTGCAACATTCCTGCTCCGGCACCCTTTCCGGCCACTCTTTTCACCGGGCATCCGAAGTTAATATCCAAAATATCAGGCTGTGCCTGTTCCACAATCTTTGCGGCTTCCACCATGGTTTCCGTATCTTTGCCGTATATCTGAATGGCGACGGGACGTTCTTCATCACTGATGTTTAACTTCTGCGCTGTCTTGCTGACAGCACGTATCAGTGCGTCACTCGATACAAATTCAGTATATACCATGTCCGCTCCGAACTTTTTGCACATCAGGCGGAAAGCCGGGTCGGTCACGTCTTCCATGGGAGCAAGCAGGATAGGATGTTTTCCCAAGTCTATATGGTTAATCTTCATATACGATTTTGTTATTTGCTGTTTATGATTGAAGTAACTTCTTCTTTTCGCTGCAAAAATACGGAAAAAAGCCTACCTTTGTACGCATTCATTTGCTTAACTGATACAAATAAGTATATATTCTATGAGTCTTAGTTTGAAAGATTTTGAAATTATGGCTCCTGTAGGTTCGCGCGAATCTCTAGCTGCGGCCATTCAGGCAGGTGCCGATTCTATCTATTTCGGTATAGAAAACTTGAATATGCGTGCCCGTTCGGCCAATACGTTCACGATTGATGACTTGCGGGAAATAGCCCGCACGTGCGATGAGCACGGGATGAAAAGCTACCTGACGGTGAACACCATTATCTATGATAAAGATATTCCTTTAATGCATACGATTGTCGATGCGGCTAAGGAAGCGGGAATTTCGGCTGTGATTGCGGCTGATGTTGCAGTGATGGACTATGCCCGCCGGATAGGGCAGGAGGTGCATCTTTCCACCCAGCTGAATATCTCCAATGCAGAAGCGTTGAAATTCTATGCCCGGTTTGCTGATGTAGTGGTACTGGCCCGTGAATTGAATCTGGAACAGGTAGCGGAGATTTACCGGCAGATACAGGAAGAACATATCTGCGGTCCGAGTGGCGAACAGCTTCGTATTGAAATGTTCTGTCATGGTGCGCTCTGTATGGCTGTTTCGGGTAAATGCTATCTTTCTTTGCATGAGATGAACCATTCTGCCAACCGGGGTGCTTGTATGCAGGTGTGTCGTCGTTCTTATACCGTTCGTGATAAGGAAACGGATGTGGAATTGGATATTGATAACGAATATATCATGTCGCCGAAAGACCTGAAAACTATTCATTTTATGAATAAGATGTTGGATGCAGGTGTGCGTGTGTTCAAGATTGAAGGTCGTGCCCGTGGACCTGAGTATGTGCGCACAGTGGTGGAATGCTACAAAGAAGCTATCAAAGCCTATCTGGAAGATACCTTTACTGATGAAAAGATTGCAGCATGGGATGAACGCCTGAAGACCGTTTTCAACCGTGGTTTCTGGGACGGCTACTATCTCGGACAGCGTTTGGGAGAATGGACCCGCAATTATGGATCGGCGGCAACGGAACGTAAGATTTACGTGGGAAAAGGGATCAAATACTTCTCTAACATCGGAGTCTCCGAGTTTTTGGTTGAAGCTGCCGAGGTTAGCGTAGGCGACAAACTGTTGATTACAGGACCGACTACCGGCGCTGTTTTTATGACATTGGATGAAGCGCGTGTTGATCTGGAACCGGTGCAGACCGTAAAGAAAGGGCAGCATTTCTCTATGAAGTCGGATAAGATACGTCCGAGTGACAAACTGTATAAACTGGTATCTACCGAAGAACTGAAAAAGTTTAAAGGGCTGGATATCGAACAGAAAAGAGGCTAGCTCCGGTCATTATTCTCTAATCTTTAATTCACGATAAATGAACTATATCTATGAATTGGAAATGAAGGTGCGTGATTATGAATGCGACCTTCAAGGTATTGTCAATAATGCCAACTATCAGCATTATCTGGAACATACCCGGCATGAATTTCTGACCTCGGTCGGCGTTAGCTTTGCAGCGCTTCATGAGCAGGGAGTCGATCCCGTAGTAGCACGTATCAATATGGCTTTCAAAACTCCGTTGAAGAGTGGAGATGAATTTGTATCCAAGCTATATATGAAGAAAGAAGGCATTAAGTATGTGTTCTATCAGGATATTTTCCGGAAAAGTGATAATAAAGTAGTAGTGAAATCCACTGTTGAAACGGTATGTGTAGTAAATGGACGTTTGAGTGACAGCGAATTGTTTGATAACGTCTTTGCACCTTACCTGAAATGAATAGCTCCGAAGAAGAACAAATTTATAGTATTGCTTTGACAATGGTGCCCGGTATCGGGCATATTGGAGCGAAACATTTGATGGACGAGGCGGGAAGTGCCGGGTTCATATTCCATAACCGCGAGGCACTTCTTGAATGTGTTTCGGGAATAAGTCGGCGTGTAGTGAATGCGTTGGATTGCCCGCAAGCCATTGACCGTGCGAAGCAGGAATTTGATTTTGTTCAGAAGAATAATATTCGTTGCCTGACCATAACCGACGAGGAGTATCCTTCCCGATTGAGAGAGTGTGAGGATGCTCCCGTTGTTCTTTTCTTCAAAGGAAATACAGATTTGAATGCCCTCCGTGTCGTTAATATGGTAGGTACTCGTCATGCTACTGATTATGGAACCCGTATCTGTGCTTCTTTTTTGCACGATCTGAAAGTACTGTGCCCTGATGTCTTGGTAGTCAGTGGCTTGGCTTATGGAGTCGATATAAACGCTCATCGTGCAGCATTAGCCAATCAGCTTTCTACGGTAGGAGTTCTTGCTCATGGCTTGGATCGCATCTATCCCTATGTGCATCGAAAGACAGCTATTGATATGCTTGATAATGGTGGGCTGTTAACTGAATTCCTGACCGGAACGAATCCCGACCGCCATAACTTTGTCAGCCGCAACCGTATCGTTGCCGGTATGTGTGACGCTACAATTGTTATTGAGTCTGCCGAGAAGGGTGGTTCGTTAATCACTGCCGAACTTGCAGAAGGCTATCACCGGGACTGCTTTGCTTTCCCGGGACGCCTGAATGATGAATATTCCAAAGGTTGTAACCAACTGATTCGGGATAATAAGGCTTCTTTACTTCTTTCGGCAGAAGATTTTGTATCGGCAATGGGTTGGGATATTGCTGCTCATCCGGCGAAAGTGGAAAATGTGCAACGCAGTCTTTTCCTTGACTTATCCGAGGACGAGCAAAAGGTGGTTGATATTCTGGAGAAACAAGGAGATTTACAGATTAATACATTAGTTGTTGAAGCAGATATTCCTGTACAGAAAATGAATGCAATTCTTTTCGAACTTGAAATGAAAGGTGTAATTCGTGTATTGGTGGGAGGAATGTATCAATTATTAGCTTAGTTTGTCATAAACATAAAAAAAGGAGCAACGCTTTGCTCCAACCTTTGTTAACCTTAAATCTAATACTATGAAAAAAATCACATGACAAATGTAAGCCTTCATTGTATTTCTTCCAAATAATTCTATTGCATTTGTTTCTCTTTTAAATTCTTTCACTGATTTTCACTGTTATCGGACACGATGCACTTCTATCCCACTTATTGGAAGGTTTTTGAGTATTTCAACGAGTAATTTTTCTCATAAAAAAATAGGATTTTTTTTAATCTTTGAATATTTAAAGTATATTTGCGCTATGTCTATAGAAAATGAAAAGCATGGCTGCCTCTAGTGAAATGGATGATATTGCTTTGTGGGGCCTTTTGATAAAAGGCGATCAAAAAGCATTGGAAATACTTTATCAAAGATATTATTCTCTTCTGTTGAATTATGGTTTGAGATGCAGTACAGATAAAGAATTGGTCAAAGATTGTATCCAGGATCTTTTTATAAACTTATATCAGAATACTCACATTAATGTGACAAACATAACAGTCCGTTCTTATCTATTAAAAGCTTTAAGAAATAATCTCACCTATAAATTAGCAACTAATAAAGAAGCGGATTCATTAGATGACTCAGTTTTTCATATTCCGCTCAATGAAGATCTATTTGAACAGTTATTTCCTAAGAATGATCATGATCTGCAACTGGCCCGTCGTCTTTTGGTGGCAATCTCACAGTTATCTCCGAATCAAAAAACAGTTCTTTATTTACGTTACGTGCAGGAACTCTCATATAAGGAAATAGCGGATGTTATGGATATGAACATACAATCGTCTATGAATTTGTCTAGCCGGGCTTTAACTAAACTGCGCACTCTAGTAACTCAAGACGAATACTTTTTGGGTGTATGGCAATTGTTTTTTCTTAAAATAATATTATCTCTTTGAAAGGGAAAAAATATTTTCTTTGTAATTTGTTGATTATTATATAGATATATCCTTTTTCTGACTCTATTGTTTTTTTCTGCAAAAAAAATGCTGTAAAAGTGAGTAGGTTTTTCTTTTAATTCCATTCTAATTATAAAAGAGGATAAAAATGAAATATAGTAAAATAGATATCAGGAATACTGTACGCAATCTTATAGATTATTTCAAGATGCAAAACGAAGTTCCTTCTCAAAAGGAAATAGTTGAAGTATGGAGTAAAATAAAAGAAGGAGTTGAAAAGAAAAAACAAAGAAGGAAAGAACGATATATACTTGTGGCAATTACTTCTGCAGCTGCTTTTATAGGGTGTATATGGTTGGGAATTGAATGGTATTCTTTTAATAATAAGTCCGATATTTCCGTGATAGCAGCACGAATGTCTAATGAATCTATAGAAGGAGAGGATATTCGTTTGATTGTCTCTGAGAAAGAAGTTCATCATGTAAAGAAGGGGGCTACAGTAGCTTATTCACAAGAGGGAATTGTGAGTGTAGATGAAGAAAAGGTATCTAAGAATACTACAAAAGATTTATACGACCAGATTATTGTTCCTAAAGGTAAATATACCCGTTTGATTCTTGCTGATGGTTCTAGTTTGCATATTAATGCGGGTACGAAAGTGATTTATCCTAAACGTTTTGAGAAAAACAGACGTGAAATCTTTGTAGATGGAGAAATTTTTATTGATGTGAAACGAGATGAATCTGCTCCTTTTATTGTGAAAACGGCACAATTTGACGTACAAGTATTAGGGACTGCTTTTGATATAAAGGCTTATAGCGGCACATTTGAAAATGCAGAAGTTGTTTTAGTACGTGGTAAAGTAAATGTGAAAAGCAAATCGGGTAAGGAACTGGTTCTTTCACCTGATAATAAAGCTACAATATTGTCTGATGGTCTGATCGAAGAGTCTTCTGTAAATGCGGAAGAATACGTACTTTGGACTAAAGGAATATTGTCTCTGAATAATGATCCGTTGAATGTAATTTTAGCCAAACTGGGTCGATATTATGGAGTTGATATTGATTGTACAGATGATATTTCAACTATAAAGATAGCAGGTAAAATAGACTTGGAGTGTGGCATAGAAGCAGCATTGAAAAGAATATCTGCTACAGGAGGATTCTCTTTCTTGAAGCAAGAGAGTGCCTACATGCTAAAGCCTCTGGAGAAAATTGTACAATAGATTTTAAAACCGAATGTTTAATCTTAAAAAAGGAATACGTATGATAACATGAAAAGATTTGCCTAATTAGAAAATCCGAGTAATACTGCACATATTACCCGGATAAAGTGAAAAACACCGAGTTACTGGTATTATATCAATCTTACAAAATTATGGAAAAAAAGTTGAAAAACGCAATCATAATGAATCGATTAACGAAAATTATGTTTGTACTGGGATTTCTATTGACTTCAGTGTGGAGTTATTCGAGCAATTCCGTATATGCACAAAATCAAAAATTCTCTTTTGAATTTAAACAAACCTCTATTAAAACGATTTTTCAATACATTGAAAAACATAGTGAGTTTATATTTATGTATCGTACAGATCTGCTCGATACATCTAAGAAAGTCTCTGTGAAAGTAGAAAAACAGAGTATAGAACAGATACTTGAGCAAGTGCTGAAAGGAACATCTGTTGTATATGAAATAAATGATCGGCAGATTGTCCTAAAGAAAGGATTGGAACGGTCGGAAGAAGTTCCTCAGCAGTCAAGGCAGAACAAACTGATTCAGGGACTTGTCAAAGACGATAAAGGAGATGTTATTATCGGTGCGACTATCAAAGTAAAAGGAACAACCATAGGTACTACTACCAATATGGATGGGCTTTATAATTTGTCGGTTCCATCAGAAAATTCAATTTTGATAGTTTCTTACATTGGTTACGCTACACAGGAAATAAAAGTAGGAAACCGCCAGAATATTATTATTACATTACAAGAAGATGCCAAAAACTTAGAGGAAGTTGTGGTTACAGCATACGGAACCGGACAGAAAAAGGCTAGTATGGTAGGTTCAGTACAATCTATACGACCGGCCGATCTGAAAGTTCCTGCGTCTAATCTTTCCACTTCTTTTGCCGGACGTTTGGCCGGTGTGATTGCTGTGCAACGTAGTGGTGAACCGGGAGCTGATGGCGCTAACTTTTGGATTCGTGGTGTCTCTACACTTGGTAGTGCAAGTACTTCTCCGCTGATCATTATTGATGGTATTGAATCAACTACAACTGACTTGAATGCTCTTGACCCGGAAGTCATTGATGGATTCTCAATTCTGAAGGATGCAACAGCAACTGCAATGTATGGTATGCGTGGTGCTAATGGTGTGATGATTGTGACGACTAAGTCTGGCGCTGCTTTGGATAAACCGATTATTAATTTTCGTATGGAAGCCAGCATGTCTACGCCTACCAGCATACCTGAGTTTGTAGATGGCGTTACTTTTATGGAACTTTATAATGAGGCTGTACGTAATCAGCCGGCAGGAAAAGAAGCTTATACACAAGAACGTATTGACGGAACCCGCCAAGGCCTGAATCCTTATATTTTCCCGAATGTTGACTGGTATGGTGAGATGTTTAAGGACCGTTCGTTCAGTGAAACATTCAATTTTAATATTCGGGGTGGTGGTAAAAAGGTGGATTATTTTTCCAGCATCTCTGTAGGGCATGAGAGTGGTATGCTGAAAAGTCGTTCTAAAGATTTCTTTTCATTCGATAACAATATCAGTCGAATGCGCTATTCTTTTCAGAACAATATCAATGCACGTTTGGGTAAAACATCCAAATTATCTTTGAGATTGAACGTAATGTTGGTAGATAAACGTGGTCCGAATGAAAGTACAAGTAGTTTGTTCTCTAGCGTAATGAATACAAATCCTGTAGATGCTCCGATTATGTTTCCGGATGATGGAACAACTTCTTATATTAAATGGGGAGTACCTACGAATACTGCAGTAAATCCATTAGCGACAATGGTAAATGGATATGATGATACGTTTCAGAGTACGGTAACAGCTTCATTGAATTTTGACCAAAAATTGGATTTCTTGGTGGATGGTTTGACTTTTAAGGCTATGGCTTCTTTAAAGAATTTCAGCCAATCTGTTCAGACCCGATATTCTGATTGGAATAAGTTTACTGTTAATAACTGGTCTCTCAATGATGATGGTACCTATAATATGGAGGTGATTCAGGAAGGTGCTGAAGTAGGAACTGAGCTTAAAACAAAAAGTAGCAATACTGGTGATCGGCGTATTTACTTACAAGCGATGTTAGAATACAATCGTACATTCGGAAAGCATGATGTGGGGGCTTTGCTGATTTATAATCAGGATGAATATATGAATAATAATCCGGGAACAGACTTATTAGTGGCTCTTCCGACTCGTCGTCAAGGAATTGCAGCCAGAGCATCGTATGCATACGATGGACGTTATTTGGCTGAAGTAAACTTGGGATACAACGGCTCTGAAAATTTTGCGAAGGGGAATCGTTTCGGTCTCTTTCCTTCTATAGCTGTCGGATATAATATTAGTGAAGAAAAATTCTTTCAACCATTGAGAAACGTAATTTCCAGAATGAAAGTCAGAGCTTCGTACGGATTAGTTGGTAATGGTAATATTGGCGGACAACGTTTTGCCTATTTAGCTGATGTTGATTTAACGGGAAGTCCTGCTTTTACGACTGGCATTAATATGGACAGGACATTGACAGGCCCGTCATATAAACGTTTTGCCAATTATGATTTAGGTTGGGAAGTTGGAAAGAAGTATAATATTGGATTGGATATGACATTGTTTAATAATCTAAATTTGACGGTGGATGTATTTCGTGAAGACCGAACAGATATTTTCCAGACGAAGGCGACTATTCCTTCTTATTTAGGAGTATACGGGACTAGCTACTATGTAAATAGTGCAGCCGTACGGAATCAAGGAATTGACGCTTCTATTGATTTCGGTCATCAGTTCAACAAAGACTTTAGTATGACATTCAAAGGAACATTCACCTATGCACACAATGAGATCAGGGCATACGAAGAATCTGTAGGAGATCGTGCTAATCTTTCCAGAATTGGTTACAGTACCTCTCAACAATGGGGATACGTATCTGATTATCTGTTTGCTGATCAGGCTGAGATAAATAATCACCCGTCCCAGTTGATTGGAGGTACTGTTGGCCCGGGTGACATAAAATATGTCAATCAGCCTAATGTATATGGAGTATATGATGATATTATTGATAAAAATGACATGGTGCCTATTGGCAATCCGACTACTCCTGAAATTGTTTACGGATTTGGACCGTCATTTCATTATAAAGGTTTTGATTTATCTTTCTTCTTTCAGGGAGTGGCCAAGACTTCTTTGTTTATGAGTGGTCTGCAACCTTTCGGCACAATGACAGATAACAAGAACGTACAGACATTCATTGCCGATGACAGATGGAGTCCTGAAAATCAAAACATATTTGCGAAATATCCACGTTTAACTATTGAGAGAAGTGCTAATAATTCTGCGACTTCTACATATTGGGAGCGAGATGGTGCTTTCTTGAAATTGAAGAATGCAGAAATTGGATATACCTTTAAATCTATGCGCTTATACTTACGCGGTTCTAATTTGCTGACTTTCTCCAAGTTTAAATTATGGGATCCCGAACAAGGTGGTGGTAATGGACTAAAATACCCGACCCAACGTGTATTTAATATTGGTTTTCAGATGACTATAAAATAACCTTTAAATATAATAGATATGAAACTTATTGATAAATACTTGATACTTCTATGTGTCTTTGTATGTTGCTCTTGTAATTATCTGGATATTGTGCCTGATGAGAAACCTACAGAAGAAGATGCATTCAAGAATCCTCAGTTAACTGAACGTTATCTTTATTCTTGCTATTCTTATATTCCCGATCCCAGAGACGGTTCTTACAGTTTGGATTTGATGACGGGGGATGATGTTGTCACTCCTTGGGAGCATGAAACGTTCGGAAAATTTGCACAAGGTAATTATACACCAAGCAATCCTTATATTAATTATTGGCACGATTTGTTTAAAGGCATCCGCCAATGTTATTTGCTTAAAGAGAATTTGGGAAGCGTGCCAGGGCTGAGTGACGAATTGAAAGCTGCTTATGATGCGGAAGCAGATTTCTTAATTGCTTTCTATCATTTTTTTCTTTTACGTACCTACGGTCCCGCAGTCTTGGTGAAAGAACTTCCGGATGTTACATCCTCTGATTCTCCGGAAGCACTGTTAGGACGAAATTCGTATGATGAGTGCGTGGCATGGGTTACGGATCAATTGAAGAATGTGGCGGGACGCTTGCCGATGCGCCGTACGGGAATTGATTATGGAAGAGCTACTGGTGTGGCAGCTATGGCTATCCGTGCACGACTGTTGCTGTATGCGGCTTCACCGCAATTCAATGGTGGCGAACAATTTAAATCTTTATATGCTGATTTTAAGAATCCGGATGGAACTCAGTTAATCAGTACCACTTACGACCCAAACAAATGGGTGATAGCTGCTCAAGCTTGTAAGGAGGCAATAGACTGGGCTAGGGAGCCGGAGGCAAACTATGACTTGTATGAAGCTAACGTAAACTCTTTGCCTAACTATCCCGAACCGACAGATTTGACACAACGTTCTTTACGTTTTACGTTTGTTGATAAAGACAATACTCCGGAGGTAATTTGGGCATTCTGCAAAAAGGAAAGTTATAATTATGGTCTTCAAGGTAAGTCTATTCCTCGTTTAAGTACTACTGCTTACGGTGGCTTGGCGCCTACATTGAGGCAAATAGAACGCTTCTATACTAAAAACGGACTTCCGATAGACGAAGATCCAGCTTACGATTATCCTAACCGCTATGAAGTGGCCAACTTTCCGGTTGAAGAGAAGGATATAAATGGAGAAGGAGAAAGTCTTAAGTTGAACATGGGCAGAGAACCTCGCTTTTATGCTTGGATTGCTTTTCACAACGGCTATTATGAGGTATCGGGAGAAGATGATAGAGAAGAGTTTTCATATGCGCCAAAATGGAAAAGGGGAAAAGATAAGAAGTATAAGCAACTGGTACAATTTATGAAACGACAGAATATGGGGCTGACCAACGATAATAAGTATGGAACGAAAACCGGTTATCTGAATAAGAAAGGTACTCATCCGGGAACAAGTGCCTCTAAATCTACTGGCTTTAAAGTGATAGATTATCCGTGGCCTATGGTCCGCTTGGCAGAGCTTTATCTAAACTATGCAGAAGCTTGTGTGGAATGTAATGATTTGACAGAAGCAAAGAAATATTTGAATTATGTCCGCGAAAGAGCCGGTATACCTAAAGTGGAAGTTTCTTGGGATGGAATTGCAGAGCTTACACAAGATAAATTGAGGGAAATAGTTCATCAGGAACGCTTAATCGAACTTTATCTTGAAAATCATAATTTCTGGGATATACGTCGCTGGGGAATAGCAGAGACGTTAGGTGAACAGCCGAAAGGACTTTCTGTCCAGGCTACAACTATAACAGAATTTGCCAAACCGGTATCAGTAGATGTGCAGCGTCGTTTTATTCCGGCTCATTATTTAATGCCGCTTCCTATCAGTGAGATTAATAAGAATCCCAATATGGTACAAAATCCGGGATATGACGAATAATTGTTATACATAAAGATTCTATAAAATGAAAGTAATAAAATATATACTACCCCTCCTCAGTTTAGGATTGATCGTTGCAGCATGTAATTCTGACGATGAAGAAAGTATTGCCGCTACTGAAATTCAGAACTTAACAACACAAAGTGCTCCCGGTTCCATTACGTTAACATGGGAGTATGCTGGTGAAGAAGATGATAATATGACTCGTTTGGTTGAGATACGATATTATGATCCGGCTGTAAAGAAAAATGTCAAAAAGACAGCCAGTAGATTCAGTAACTCATTTACGATAGATAATGCCCTCAAAAGATATGGCGAATATGAGTTCGAGGTACAACCTTTTAGTACAACTTTTACGCCAGGAGTGATACAACGGATTTCTGGAGTTGCAGAACGAGCTCCGGTTATTGATGAAAAAACATCTACGGAGTTGACTATTACAATTGATAATTTGACTTTGGGAGGGTTTAAGCCCGATGGTGTTACTACTATTCCGCAGTCTAGTTGTATTGGTGACAATAATGGTCCGGAACGCTTGCTTGATAACAATACTAGTACTTTCTTGAATACTGCATATTCTGGAGTACCTGCAGGAACAACCTACTATTTGGATATTGTATATCCGAAATCTCAGAAGTATTTGAAGTTTTCGTATATAAATAGAAGTGCTGGTAGTTTTCCGGCGGAGATAGAATGTTCTGTCAAGGTAAATGAAGACGATGAATGGACTCAGGTAAAAACATTGACAACAGTGGCCGACGGGTTACCTGAAGCTGCATCAGCGGCATATTCTTCTGATGTATATGAAGCTCCTTTCGAGTTCAATTATCTTCGTTTTCATGTAAAGAAGACCCATACGGGTAAAGTGAATTTCTCAATGGCGGAGTTTCGTGTTTACAATGTAGAACACTATTTTTATGATCCGGAAGCTACCGAAGAATAAATGGGTCTATAGCATATCTTTAAGGAGGATGTATTTAATACATCCTCCTTACTAAAACATTCATATTATATCTATATCATGAAAAAAATAATATTCTTTTTTTTTATGCTATTCTCTTTATGCGCAGTGGTAAGCGCCTGTTCCGATGAAAATGATAAAGGAACTAGTACTGCTACATTAGAAATAGTTGAAGAATTTGTAGATTTCAAGGAGAATGGAGAATCGCAAACGATTGTAATTACGACCAATCAAGCAGAATGGAGCGCTACTGTAGAGAGTAATGGTAAGGGGTGGTGCAGAATTCTTCCTGACATTAATCCGGGGAATCACAAACTTACTATCTCTGTTACCCCCAATACGGGAAAAGAACAGCGGAGCACGATTATTACCGTAAAGGCAGCAGAGTTATCGGAGAAAATAACTGTACGTCAATTGGGAACGGATAAAGGTATTTTACTTTCTCCTATGATGAAAACTTTTACTGCGGAAGGAGGAAAAATAGAGTTTACAGTAACAGCAAATGTAGAGTTTGAAATAATACCGACTGTTGATTGGATCACATTGCCGGTCACTACCCGCACGGCAGAATATGTGACTACAGATCATACATATTTTATTCAACGTAATAAAGGGGAAAAGCGTACGGGAACTATTACGGTAAAAGATAAAGCAAGTGATTTATTTTCAGAGTTAATTATATCTCAAGAGGCTTTAGGAGGATATGAAAGTGGTGAATCTAATATTCAAGGTGATCTATTAGTTCCGGTTTCCACAGGTAGTGCAGTAAATTCTTTGGGTAAAGTATCTCAGTTGGGGTCTTCAGGTTTTCATAGGACTTATGATGGAAGTAAAGAGACCGGATATCATTCCAATACATCAGAAGATGCTTTTCCTAATAATTGGCCGTTGACATTAACTTTTGAATTTACGGAACAACCTAGAATTGATTATTGCGTTTGTCATTCAGCGAGTAGTAATATATTAAAAAAAGCAGAGATATTTGTATCTACTGAGGCAGAACCGGAATACACAAAGTTAATGGATGTCGACTTATCCGGAAGTACTGTGGCACTTATTAAATTTCCCAACCCGATTATTAATCCGAAAGGGATTAAATTTGAGGTTACAGAGTCATCGGGTAAATATCTTGTAATAAAAGAAATGGAGTTTTATCGTCAGAATCCGGATAATTATGATCCTCTTAACTTGTTTACGGATATTACGTGTTCTGAGTTAAAACCAGGAGTTACCGAAAAGGATATAGATGCATGCCCTGATCCGCTTTTCCGTAATGTTGCTTTTTATCTCTCTATAAATAAATATCCGCGTGATTTTCGTATTCAGGAGTATAAAGCTTATCCACATCCGGAATTATTCCGTAAAGAAAACAAGACAAGTGCTGAACACGACTTACTGGATAATCCGACTGGAATTTTTGTAAATAAAGGAAAAGAAGTCGTAGTATTGGTAGGAGACAGTCATGGATATCAGCTTTCGGCTCGAATCTTAAATTTGAATGTACCTGGAGGGGATGGATTTAGTAATAACTATTCTTATCCTTTGTCGGAAGGGATTAATCGTTTTATGGCGGATACAGACGGATTGGTCTACATTTATTACCACACTCCTGAGTATAGGAATGCATTACCAATAAAGATACATATCCCGTCAGGACAAGTAAACGGATATTTTGACTCCGGAAAACACCAACCTTCTGATTGGAACCGTTTGTTAAATGCTGCAGTAGGACCGCATTTTGATGTGCTTGGTGAGAAAGCTCATTTGATCTTTCCAGTAGACAAGTTCAAGGCAAACACTCCGGATGGTAAGGCTTTAATAGATGCTTATGACAGGTTGGTATTACTTGAGCAACAATTTATGGGGCTGGAAAAATATGATCGAATGGATCCGAATCATGTTTGTTTTTCTGTCATGTATAATGATAGTTATATGTATTCTGCTGCTAATCATACAGGATATGTTGCTAGCACAATGAACATGATGTGTGACATTAGCCAATTTATACAATCAATTTGGGGACCGGCACATGAGGTCGGACATTCTAATCAGACTAAACCGGGGTTATGTTGGCATGGAATGGGAGAGGTGACAAATAATATTCACTCACTATATGTACAAACCTCCTTTGGAAATCCCTCTCGCCTACTTGATTTGTATAATGGGAAAACATATACCATATATGAGAAAGGGCTATCAGCCTTCTTCACACAACGTCGTCCGCATGTTGTGAAAGACGACAAGGTGGATGAATTAAATCAATTGATTCCATTTTGGCAATTGTATCTGTACACCAAGGCTATGGGGAACGAGGACTTCTATAAGGATTTGTATGAGTTGGTCCGTACTCGTTCAGATAAGGCGACTCCAGGAGAAAGCCAGCTGGAATTTACTGTTTTAGCTTGTGAAGCGGCCCAATTAGATTTAACCAAATTCTTCACCCGATGGGGCTTTTTCGAACCGGTAGATATTATAAAAAATGATTATGGGGAAAAGCAATTTGTAGTGACTGAAGAAATGGTCGATGATACCCAAAAGCGTATTGCTGCATTCGGATTTTCCCAACCAACGAAAGTTGTGGAATATATCACCGATGTCAATATTGATTGTTATACAGGTAATAGTGGCATTATAAAAGGTACTGCTCAAAGAGAAGGTCAAAAAATTATAATGATCAATTGGAGGAATGTAGCAGTTTACGAAGTTTATTCGGACGGTAAATTATGTTTTGTATCTCCAGCCTCCTCTTTTACTGTAAATGGAAACTTAGGAACTAAAGTTCAAGTCTTTGCAGTGTCTGCAACTGGAGAAAAAGTAGAAGTAACATTTTAATAATTATATTAATTAATAAAGAACAACATGAAACATTTTTGGACAGGTTTATTAGCCTTAGGGGTAGTCGGATGTACTGCACCACAACAAACACAAAAGGATAATATATCGGGAATTTATCCCAAACTGGCTTTTTATAATAATGAGGGCGAGTGCGGAACAGGTGCTGTGGTTCCTTGGGCAGGTAGTCTATGGGCTATCACCTATGGACCTCATTTACCTTTCGGGTCATCTGATAAACTATATCAGATAACTCCGGACAAGAAGATGACTGTCCGTTCGGAAAGTATTGGAGGAACACCTGCTAACCGACTGATTCATAAGGAATCAAACCAATTGAATATAGGTCCGTATTTTATTAACGAGTCTGGTAATGTCAGAGTTTTGCCTTGGCAGGAGGCTCCGGGACGATATACCGGTTCGGCTCGTCATTTGACAGATCCTGCCAATAAGATTTATATTGGCACGATGGAAGAAGGTTTCTATGAAATAGATGTTAATGCTTTGAAAGCTAAGGAATTATATAAAGATAGTAATGAAGCATGGCGTCTATATCGTAAAGACTCTAAAAATACCCCCAAACCCGTAGAATTACTGCCGGGAGCGCATGGTAAAGGATTGTATTCAGGACAAGGAGTGATGGTATTCTCAAATAACGGAGAGAATAGTGCCGCTGCTATGGAGCATTTTGATGCGTTATCCGGTTCATTATCAGAATGGGACGGCAAAGACTGGAAAGTCGTACGTCGTAATCAATTTGTAGAATTGACCGGTCCCGGCGGTATATACGGTAACACAAATCCGGAAACGGATCCTATTTGGGCTACAGGCTGGGATCATAAATCAGTGCTACTTGGAGTAAGAGATTCGCAGAAAGGATGGACCTTTTATCGTTTGCCTAAAGCAAGTCATTCTTATGACGGTGCACATGGCTGGAATACTGAATGGCCACGTATTCGTAATGTTGGTACAGATGATCAACCGGATTATCTGATGACTATGCACGGTTTATTCTGGCATTTTCCAAAAATGTTCACCGCTGATAATTCTGCCGGTATTCGTCCCCGTTCAAGTTATTTGAAAGTGATTGGAGACTTTGCCCGTTGGAATGATGAATTGGTGTTTGGTTGCGATGATTCTGCCCAAAAAGAATTTTTAAACAAACGTAAGGCAAAAGGAAATATAGAAGGTCCGGGACAATCCAATTCGAACCTGTGGTTCACGTCTTTGACTAAACCTGATGAATTAGGACCTGCTACAGTAGATGGAGCCATTTGGGAGAAAGAAGAAGTGCAAGCAAATATTTATTCGGATCCTTATATGTTTGCCGGTTGGGAGCAACGTTGTTGCTGGTTGCAAAATGATGGAGGGCAGGATATAACCTTTACATTTGAAATAGATCAGAAGGGAAATAATGTTTGGAAGGAACTGACTGCCGTGCAGGTAGAAGCTGGGCAATCGGCTTATCTGCCTTTTGCTGCTAAAGAGCAGGGAGAATGGATTCGTGTGAAAATAGACAAGGAAAGTAATGTGTCCGTAAGTTTCGTATATACTACAGTTGATACTCGTTCTTCCGCTTCTTCTTCCATATTCAACGGATTGTCAAAAGTATCGGAAGAAAATACTCTTGGAGGATTGTTATACGGCCTTGGCAAGAATAGAAGAGCTTTAGGTGTATTAGCTTCCAATATTGAAAACGGTAAAGTAATAGAAAACGGGTATTATGAGATGAGCGATACTTTGGCATTGGTGCGTAAGGATGATACTCAGACTGCCGATTTTATTCGTGAGAAATTTGCGATACCTCATCAGGTAGTTACTATTGACGAATCATCGGTTCTGATCGTTGACGACAGACAAAGACGTTGGCGTTTACCGTTGGGAGACGAAAATTACACTAAGTTGATTGGACAGGATGTGGTACGTATTTGTCGCGAAGTGGCTACAGAACGTGACTTATTTAATTGTCATGGTACTTTCTATGAACTACCTGCTGAAAATGCGGATGGTTATGCCAAGATTCGTCCGATTGCTTCTCATAATTTCCGGATTAATGATTATGCCTCTTACCGGGGAATGTTAGTGATGACCGGTATTGACCCTAAAAAGGATAAAGATAATGAACATATCATCGTGTCGGAAGATGGTAAAGCTGCCGTATGGGCAGGTGCTATTGATGATTTGTGGAGTATGGGCAAACCGACAGGCAAAGGCGGTCCTTGGAAAAACACTTTAGTAAAGGCAGGAGAGGTGTCCGATCCGTATCTGATCGGCTTTTATGATAAGAAGAATTTAACCTTGTCACATAATTCTCAAAAAGATGTAACCTTTACCATAGAAATTGACCCAACAGGTAATGGGAAATGGGTGAATTATACTACTTTGACTGTAAAACCTGGGGAGAAGTTGGCTTATGAATTGAAAGCTCCATTTCAGGCAAGATGGATACGCTTCTCGACAGATTCTGATACTAACGCTACTGCATGGTTGGAGTATAAATAAAAAATATATATGAAAAAGATTCGAATAAATTTATTTATTATTTGCCTTTTAGGCGTATTGGCAGAAGTCTGTGCTCAAGAAAGTACATGGCGGGAAATGCCTTATTTCTTAAAAGGATATGAGAAACAATATAAAAAATCTCCGAAAGAAGCTGCCTTGTCATGGTTTAAAGATGCCCGTTTTGGATTATTTGTACATTGGGGGCCGGCTTCTTTATACGGACAAGGCGAGTGGGTAATGTATAATAACCGGATTCCCATTAAGGAATATGAACAGAAAGCCCGGGAATTCAAAGGAGATAAGTTTAATGCTCAGGATTATGTGAATCTGGCTTTAGATGCAAATATGAAATACATTACTTTCGTTATTAAGCATCATGATGGGTTTGCATTATGGGATTCGAAAGCATCAGACTATAACAGTGTGAAGTATCCTTCGGGAAGAGATTTCTTAAAGGAACTGTCCATTGCCTGTAAGAAAGCTGGATTAGGTTTATTTATCTATTATTCTGTCGGGCTGGATTGGCATCATCCATATTATATTCCTAATACGATGTATGATCCGGCACGTCCTCATTATACGAAGACTCCGGAGGAATATAAATACTCTAAGCCGGAAGACTTTAAACATTATATGAACTTTGCAAAAACACAGATTATGGAACTTTGTACGATGTATGGTCCTATAGCGGGTTTTTGGTTTGACACAGTCGGAGGGGTTTATCAATATTCGGACCTGTTCAATATACAAGAAGTATATGATATGATTCATGCCATACAGCCTCATGCATTAGTAGTGTTTAAAACAGGTGCAAATGGGAATGAGGACTTTATTACAGGAGAGCGTCACTTTGGTTCTTTGGCACCGGTGTTCAAGAGTGTAGGATTACCTAAAAAGGTCCAGGATGCTGCTGACTATTCTTGGCAAAACAATAAGGCTAAACCGGCTGAATTGAATATCCCGATACAAAGTTTAGGTTGGGGGTATCACAGTAGTCCTAAACAGCGTCAGAAGTCAGCAAAAGAGGTAATGGACTTATTGGATTATTGTGCTAAAGTAAATGCAAACTTATTGCTGAATATAGGGCCTCGTCCGGATGGAACGATTTTGGAGGAGAATGTACGAGTATTAAAGGAAGTAGGGCGGAAATTAAAAAAAGATGGATTTCCGCGGCTTAATACTAAAGATTATATGAAGTACCGGGATAGTGCCAAACAAGAACGTCCGAAAGAAAAGGAGAACCAAACGGCTAATTAGGAAAAGCCTTTTGTAAAGTAAATAAGAACGTAATGGCAGATATTTGTAGGGAACACTATAATATCTGCCATTTTTATAAACTGATTATTTAGAATAAATAAATATGATAAAGAGAGTCTGTTATTTTTTAGTATTTGGTTATTGTTATCTGTTTCTATAACGAATGTATAGGCGTAAAAATAATCAAACATCTTTTCAATAGGCAAAATTTCATTTTCATTGTTCGTTCCGGTCTTTACGTTTGTGCAGAATGGGAAATGGGAGGTTTATATTTTAGGATCAGATGGCAAACCTGTCAGCCGTGAATCATGGAAAGTGATATATGCTGATAGCGAAGAGACGGAAAAAGGTAATTATACAGCGGATAAAGTTTTTGATTTACAAGAGTCTACCTATTGGAAAACTGTCGATAAAATTTCTTATCCTCACCAAATTGTTATAGATTTGGGTGAGAAACAGAAAATTACGGATTTCCGTTATTTACCCCGTGCAGAGAAAGGTGCTCCGGGACAAATCAGAAAGTATAAAATATATATATCAGACGGTTTTAAACTTTAGATAATAATTAGTTATATCATGAAAACGAAAAAGACATTAGCAATGGTAGGTATATTTTTGTTTTTAGCAATTAGACCTTCTGTTGCCTCTTCATTTACCGAACGGACTTATTTATTGCCCACTAGATTGGAGGGAAGTTGCCGGCCGGTGCTTCTGCTGAGTGGAACTTGGGATTTCAAATACTCTCCCGAAAGTCGCTGGACAAGTATTCAAGTCCCCGGTGAGGCAGCTATGCAAGGTTTTGCCATTGAACATGACAAACCATTTTTTTATAAGAAAGATTTCACGATACCCGCTGATTATGCAGGCAAACGGCTTATATTGCGGTTTGATGGGGTATATAGCCATGCCAGATTGAGTGTTAATGGAAAATTTGTTCGTGAACATCATGGTGGCTTTACCCGTTGGGAGACGGATATTACTTCTTTCGTACGTATCGGAAAGAAGAATGAGATACAACTGGCAGTAGTGGATCGGCTAGACGAAATTTCGTATGCTTCCGGATATGCTCATCATCCTATAGGTGGTATCCTTCGTGACGTAACCTTATTTGCATTGCCCGAATCCCATTTATATGACATAGGTGTGGAGACTCATCTTGATTCTTTATATCAAGATGCAGATTTACGTTTCTTTTGCAAGTTCTCCGGGCAGGAAAGCACGGAAATGGAGTTGCGTTTGAAAGATAAGTCCGGAAAGTATGTACCATTGTCGCAGTCCCGTTTTGCATTGTCGGACGGACAAAATATTTTTTCGTTACCTGTTAAAAATCCGCTTAAATGGGATGCGGAACATCCAAATTTGTATGAACTGGAAATAATTGTTTTTCAGAATGGGCAAGAAACCTCTCGGTTTAGTCGCAATATCGGTTTTCGTGAAGTCAAGATTATAAAAGACCGTATGCTGGTCAACGGTCATCAGGTGAAATTGCGCGGTGCCTGCCGCCATGATATTCATCCAACTTTGGGGCGTACCACTACTTTAGAGCTGGATAGTCTGGATGCGGTACTGTTCAAACAGGCTAATATGAACTTTGTCCGTACCTCGCATTATCCTCCTACTGAACGTTTTCTGGAGTTTTGTGACCGTTATGGGATTTATGTGGAAAGTGAAACGGCTGTTTGTTTTGTAGATACATATCGTCAGAAGAATTATAAGCCCGGCAGGTCGCAAAATGATCCGGCGTTTGCCGAACGTTATTTGGGTCAATGCCGGGAGATGGTAAAGAGTCTTCGTTCCCATCCGTCAATCCTGTTTTGGAGTATTGGTAATGAAAGTGCTTACGGAAGTAATTTTCAGTTATGTTGGGATTGGATAAAGGCGACTGATACCACTCGCCCTGTTATTTTTAGTTATCCGGGTTCGGCTGTAGAAAAAAAGGCAGAAATATTTGATATCTTAAGTATGCATTATCAGAATGTATATGGAAATGTAGGGCAGTGGGGAATGTCTACCCGTAATTTTCAGGGACATGGTATTCCGGCTTTATTTGACGAATGGGCGCATCCGGCTTGCTATACATATGCCACATTACAAACTGACCCCAATATCCGTGAATTTTGGGGGAAATCTCTTGATATGATGTGGAGTGGATTGTTTAATGCTCCGGGAGGTCTGGGAGGTGCTATTTGGGGATATGTGGATGAGACTTTCTCCTTACCGGAACCTAAATTCGGGACTTCATTCTGGAAAGAATTCGCACGTACTGCCAAGCTGCTGGATTATCAAGGAAATTGTGTGGGATATGGTGAATGGGGGATTGTTGATGTATGGCGTCGGCAAAAACCGGAGTTCTGGTCAACTAAAAAGGCTTATTCACCTGTTCGGTTACTTGTGGAGGATAATCTTTCATTTACTACCGGACAAAAATTGATGTTGACTATACATAACCGATTTGACCATACAAATTTGAATGAAATTCATGCTACCTACACTTATAGAGGTGTGACAAAATCTTTGGAATTGCAACCGGTCGCACCTCATACGAAAGGTATGATAGTCATTCCCGCTGAGCAATGGGAGAATGGAGAAACTTTGCAGGTCGAGTTTTTTACCGCTGCTAATGAGTTGATTGATGTGTATCGTTTTGTATTGGGAACGGAAAAGATAATTTACCCTTCCTTGCTCGCCGGACAAAATTTATCCGTAACAGATGAAGGTGACAAAGTGATTGTACATGGTAATGGTTTTGAAATACCTTTCGATAAAGAAACCGGATTGATTGTCAATGCAACAGTAGGAGAGGAAGTAATTATTGAAAAAGGTCCGTTCTTGAACTTGTATGTGAATTTGAACCACTTGACAGGGGCTGAAGTACGTAAAACGGCTAACCATTTTGCCACTTCTGATATTGATTGGAAAAAGAAATCTTTTGATTACAGTCAACAAAAGGACGGGGTCTGTATTTCTCTTACCGGGACTTATCGGGAAGTGAATGTTGATTTTGATATAAAAGTAACCTCGGCTGGTGAATTGTCTATAAACTATCGGACAGAGGGTGTTCCTAACGGATTCTTACGTGAAACAGGATTATCTTTCTATTTATCTCATAGTATACATCAGTTAAATTGGAGGCGCAAAGGGTACTGGAATTATTATCCTGTAGGAGCATTTGCAGGAAATGAGGGTGAGGCCTCGCTTTACGAATCGCAGCAAAAGGGATATGGTGAGAAACCTGTTCAGTCCTGGCAGGTTGATACGCACAATTATTACTATTGGGCTGACGCCGGTGCGAATTGTAAGGAACCACTAACTCAAATGGCAAAAGGTATGAAAGAAAATATTTATTATTATTCACTTTCTACTGGGGCAGAAGGTGAGCATCAATTATCAGTTATTTCTCAGGATGCTTCAGTGGCTTGCCGTATAAACAAGTGTGCCAATGAACAATTGATATTATATGCTAATAATCGTTGGGATTATCCTGAGATAGCATGGGGGAATTATTGTAAAACTTTGGAAGTATTGCCTTGTTACGGCCGGATTGATATAAGGGTTAGGTAGTAGGGCATTGGAATTTGTAGAACAACTATGAATTATTGAACTTTATTGACGCTGTATATGAATAAATAATTAATGTGTAATTTATTGGTTATCAATAGAATATTATTAATTTTACGCTTCGTTAATCTTCAACAGCCCGAATGACTTGACAAACGCTTTTTTATGTTGTATATTTGTAGATATAATAACAACAATAAAACTACAATTTAAAACTTAAAAGTGAAATGAGAAGAATCTTAGCTTTTGCCGAACTTGCCGTGATGTACTTCCCCGGATGTACTACCAGCAAGAACGCGGTACGTTGTCTCAGCCGATGGATTAAAGGTTGTAACCCGTTGGTCAAAGAACTTATGCCGACAGGGTATCTGCCCTACAATCATCGCTATCTGACGATGAAACAGTATAAGATTATAACAAAACACCTAGGTGATCCTTATGAGGATTAGGGTATAAATAACCCGACAAAGAGCTTAAGGCTGCAAACTTTTAGGAGTTTTGCAGCCTTTTTTGTTGCATAAATTTGATCTGAAAGTGCTTAAATGCTATATGAAAGTTTATAATAAACTGTCGACCCGTTTATAATAAACGATGAAGGTTTTTATTATAAACTTAAGAATGGTTTTTGCACAAATGATAAACTATTTTCAATAGAAGATGAATGGGAAAGCATAGATTCTTTTTATTTGTCATTCTATATGGTAATTTTTAGGGACAGTTGTTCGTATGAAAAAAGAATACAAGATATTCTTTATATTGGCAATCATAATATTATTCTAGGTTTTTAGGGGGCATTCTCATAATTATTTTATGGATGCAATCAAAGAGTTTATATTATCTATTTTAGATTTTTGTCAGTTAGACTTAACCGATTGAGAAATAAACTTTTAACGAACTATTTGAGAAGTAGCGGTAACGAGTTAGCAACCGTGCGAATTTCAGCGTTTTGCGTTGCTATGCTGTCAAATAACTCTTTCATTTGCAAATATAGGGTTTTTTTTCGAAAGTACGAACTATCGGTGGCAGTTTTATAAAATCAGCTAGCGAAAAAACAAATAGAATTTTCCAAAATAGCTTTGGATAAGCCATTAACGAAATACTTTCTTTTAAGAGCACAGTGGTTTACCCAATAAAATTATATACCTTTGTGACAAGTTAAAGAAGATGTCGCAATGAA
>NZ_MNQN01000006.1:0-3432 GCF_001915455.1 Bacteroides sp. 43_46
GCAGCGAAACCCGCACAGCTACCAAATCGCTACCGGCTACCGAACTTTCTACTCTTTAAGTCTTATTTACCAACCGATTACAAAAAAACGATTGTTTTTTGAATAAAGAGATAGATGGTAATATTTTCTTTTAAATCACCAATATAGGAAATCTCACCACCATGTAAAGCTGTTTTGTAATCTCGCCATTTATTTATTTCATTATTTGTAATTTCTTTCTGTACAGATTCTTCAGGGTGTAATTGAACCTTGGCATTTTTCTTATTGAGATTAATAGAAAAATTAAAAAGGTTGAATGCACTTATCGTATTACTAAAGTTATTGAAACTAAATTTGAACATAGCAATATAATATTTATAATGAGTTTATGCAAATGTAGTTATTTTAGTTTGTAATTAACAATATTCTTGGATATATGGAAGAGGAACAAGAGTTCTTTCATTGCTTGTTCTTAATGATTGAATCTTACCTAATAATATTTCGTTCAATGTATCTTTCTTTGCCGGTTACATCTTATTAACTATCTTATGTGCTTCATCTAAGATCATTTCGCTAATATCTACCTTTAGTCGTAGGATATTCTCATTATATAAATCTTGGTGATATAGTAAGGTCTTGATTACCTTACTTTGCTTCATGCTAAAACAGATATTCATAATTATTGTGATTTCTGATTAGCATACAACTAAATCAATGCAAATTAGTTAAATTGGGAGTTCAATAAAATAATCCTTTTCTTAGGTTTTCTCTTTGAGTTTGTTCTTGTGCCCATTGAGGTCTATGCTCTATAATCCAATTAATTTGGTCTTGGTTGGGATTTTGGGGAAGTTCAATATTGTTATATGTTAGTTGTCGTTTTGCGAATTGTGATATTGCATATCCCCATATTACACCATAGTCATATACCATTCCTGTACTAGAAACTTTATAAATAATACGCTTTGCCTCTAATGACATTACTGTATCATCGTCAAAGGGCATTCCAATGGCATCTTTATTTTGAATATAAAACTCTCGTAAAATAGCTTTCTCATGTAATGTTAGATTATTGATATGTTCTATTATATATCCCTTTATCTTGCGTATATTATGTCTTGTCTTAATGAACTTTAATAAAGTTCTTAGTAGCGTTATTGCTGTAAATATCAAGCTAATTAGCCAAATTAGTCCAATGAACTCACCATACGACTCTTTAAACGTTGAAAGCTTCACTTGATCCAGTAAATTAGTTGGAATGAAAAGCAAACATGAACAAGCTAAAAAGAAGATGAAAAATGTTTGGGCAGGTATTTTCTGTAGGTCAAAGAGTTTTTCTATTAATTTATCCATAATATGTTTTTAATATTAATTACAATGTAAAGGTATAAAAATAATCCAACCTATATAACTGCAAGTGGAATTATTTAGAATTTAACAAACCTTAACTATTACCTTCTTCTGTAAATGTGTTCATTAACTTGCCCATCTGCTCACCAATACACCTATCAATTAGCTTGGCAGAAGTGGAGGGTGAAATTCCCTTCACTTACTCGACTGTAACACTTTTGTCTTCCAGTTATGTCATACATTCCACTTCGTTCCATACTCCCGTCTCCGACCAACCCCAAAGAAAGAAAAAAGAGAAACCAAGTATTACCTCAGTTTCTCTTCCTGATTTGACTATAACAGATTGAGTTCTGCTTTTTCTCCGTTCTGATAGCAATAGATGTCTAAATTTTCAGTAGTCATCCACTGGCAACTATTAAGTCTGAATCCGTATCTCTCCTTGATGGTTGAAAGGAAAGATTCAAAGTCCTCGTAATTCTCTGATTCTCTCAGTTCTTCGTCCGTCAGCTTTATGATATTCAAACCGCCGACACAAAAAACTAAAATCAATACATACCTTGGTTCCATAATTTCAATCCTCTTTTAAGTTATACCTTTTCAATAATATACTCACCTGTGAAGCTCTGAATTGACATCCCTTAGAAGTTACGAATCCTTCACTGTTCAGGATTCTGGCCATTTCAGACAAACTTCTGTCTTCTTTTACCAGGTTTTTCAACAATGCTATGGCTCTCTTGTTATTGGGATTGTCAAGAGCTTTCTGATGATTGGTCCTGTTACTATTCTTTACCGCTTGATCCAGTTTATTCAACAGGTTTTCAGATTTACCCAGTCTATATCCCCTTACTTTCTTGGCTTTCAGGGATTGTTTCGTTCTCTGGCTGATTAATCCGGCCTCATATTCCGCTATACTGCTGATGATATGAAGTACGAGTTTGTTAGCCTCCGGAAAATCACAGAATACTATCTCAACATCACTCTCCAACAATTTACTGGTGAAAGCGACATTTCTACTTAATTTAGGTCTGTCAGATTTACGGCCACTTTCCGTTTCAATATATTCAGCAATCGTTTTTCTATCCTTCAGGTAATTACGTATTATTTCTCTCTGTGCCTCCACGCCAAGTCCTGAGATTTCCTGTTTCACCGTGGACTGCCGTAGGTAGGCTACATAATTTTTCTGTTTCATAATTAACACTTGTTTAACGCTCTTTTCGGTTACTGAATGTCCGTTCAATAACCTTTAAGCAGGTTCATAAAACCACAGAAAGCCTGTTATCACATTTCCCGATTTTTCAGAGAACCGCTAATACTTTATAATATTATATGTATCAGAAATTCTCTTTTCATAATCATCGGTTTTCTCCACAAGTTCATCCACCACAGAAACAAGCATGTCAAAGTAGATGTCTTCCCTCTTATCCCTGATTTCTCCATCCTCACCAATCAGACAGACTTCAAACAGGTCAGCACCCTCATTCAATACAATCTGAACTTTTCCGGTATGCTTGAATCCGTTGACCCTGAATTCAAGACCACATGTTATTACTTTCACTGTCTCAATCTCAACTCCCCAGGACATAAGGACGGGGAGATTGGATTTCAGGATGGACCAGATATACTTAGCCAGTTCCAAATCGTAGTTCTTATCTCTTTCCATAATCCAAAGTTTTTTCATTCATATCCTCTTCATCCTCAACCCAGAACATCCGATAATCTTCATATATCTTTCTGTAATCCTCCAATCCGAAGGGTGGAAAATTGGTGGAATACATGTCATAAAGGTCTTCGGGAGTTAAAGTCGGGTCATTGTTCAGCATATCATAAACCTCATCCTCAAACTCATAGGGACTGAAATATGAATCACTTTGTGTATGGGGATAAGTGTCTGTACAGTCCTCTATGATATGTTCTATAAACCTCAGGCATTTCAGCAGGTCTTTCTTTACCGTTATCTCTTCATCGGTGTGGGCATTGTAGTAACCACATGAGACGTTGATGCAGGAGACCCCAAGCCCTTTCTCTTTCAAGGTCAGAATATCGGTCATCAAGCCGTTCTCCTCCATGTAACCCCATTTTTCAGGTTCTATCGCTTCAATGAACCCT
>NZ_MNQN01000006.1:3477-3908 GCF_001915455.1 Bacteroides sp. 43_46
TGAATTGCCTTTACGGTCAGGCTGGATAACGAATCTCACATCATCGAAGAAAGACATCACCGCCTCAGAACTTCCCTTGCAGCCTGTTTCTTCCTCTCTAAAAAAGACTACTTTCATAGAATTATATTTCTTCAGGCATTCAAGACAGATGAACACTCCATTTTTATCATCGGCTCCCAAATTCTCAAACCTCCTGTTCTTTGAGGAATAACCGAATATGACTTCCCTTGTTTCCACCACCTTGAAATCCTTTGAATGCTTGCAGTGTGAAACCTGGTCGATATGGCTCACTAAGCAAGGGTAAACTTCCGCTTTTCCCTTTACCACATACAGGTTCCCGAACTTATCCTTTGACACGGATATGTCTCCGGAAAGCTGTCTTATATAGGAACAGAGGAACTTTACCATCTTCTGTTCCTTCCCACTCGGGC
>NZ_MNQN01000007.1:0-2308 GCF_001915455.1 Bacteroides sp. 43_46
GCATATCAAATTTAAACTATACTTTCTATCTTAGCCCGAATGTTTACTGTACTTTTCTTGTTACAGTTACCTTGAATGTCTTGGTTACAACACCCCAGTCGTGAGTATAAGTGATGATGAATTGAACATCATGCTCATAAACAGTACCTGTAGGTTCGCCATTCCAAGTAAGGATACCGTTAGCATAGCTGTATTCAGCCTTGTCTGCTTCAGAGATATCAACTTTAACACCTGTAGATTCAGAGTCCTTCTGATACAATGTAGCTGCAATAGGTTCTGCTTTAGCAAGATCATTGGCTCCATCATATACTACCAACTTATTACCAACAGCATCTTTCAAAGTCAAATCTGTCCATTTCTTCTTGTCAGCAGCAACTTTCAAGCCATTAATCAAATCAAAGAGATTAATTTGTTCACCAGTTGCTAATGCAGGATTGTTATACTTCAAGTCAACAACATCAGAGAATGCCAAGATCGGTGTTTGCACAGTCCATTCTTCTGTATCGAAGAGTACACGTTTAGAATCAGTATCACCTGCTGTAATATCGTAAATATCAACTTTCAGTTTGCCAACCTTAGCCAAATCTACACGTGGAGTAAATACAATCTGGTTAGTAGTAGCCCACTTGATATCACCACTCTTCATCATTTCCTGAACATAAGCGTTCTGGTTCTTTGAAGCCATATCAAATTTCACTATAGCATCTTCAGGAACAACATCATACATTTCGTCAAATACCTGAGATTGCATAATGAAGTCTGTGTAATTTGCTCCACTCTTAACCCATTCACCCATGATAATGCGGTTCTTATACTGATCCTTAATCGGACAATCGAATGTATAAGTTACAGAGAAGTCGTTGATTGTAACCTTGAACAGTTTATTCTCATACTTGTTGTAAACACCGTAAGGAGTGTTGATACCATCGGTCATCACCATATCATAGTCACTGTTCCAATCATAGTTATTATATGAATAGATTGACCCCATCAACAAATTAGCCTTCTTGATTTGTTTCTGACCAGCACCTGGTGTCAAAATTAAGAATAAAGAATCTTTATCTGCATTATTTCCACCATTCTTATAGTAGAGAACAGCTTCATTTACAATGGCATTATCTTCAAAATATTTAGCAACTTCAGTTACATCTTGATTTCGTACATTCCAGAAGGAATTGAAACATTGACTAGACTTGTTAGTATAACCTACCAACTTGTTGGCTGTGTCATATTCAGGTATATACAATTGAACAAAAGTAGAATACACCGTATTGTTATATGAAACAACATCACGTCCTTCGATAGCATTTTCAAAGTCACGAACATCCAAAGTGATAACTTGAGATTTTGCACTATTGTAAGTAAATGTGAAGTTGTCTGTAGCGTTCAACGGTTTCAAAGCAACAGTTGAGAAGTTAGGATTAACAGCAGGACGAACTGCTTTGATAAATACTACATTCTTTATCTCATAATCTTTAATTCCTTCTTCTTGAGCCTTAACAGTAGTAGTTACTTCAATAGCTGCATATTCATCAATAGCAGAAGCTTGGTTAGTTGATTTCACAGACAAGACATTATCTTTCAGTTCAAAGATACCTTGATGAGTCTTGATAGTTTGACCCTTAAAAGTGTATTCTTCATTCTGATCCAACAGTCTGAAAGCCTTTTCATAAACAATACCTGTTTCTTTTACCCAAACCTTAGCACTTTGAATATAAACATCAATAGAATCATTTACATTGTAAGTACCTTGATAGTTGAATTTACCAAAATCATATCCATCATAAGCATTCCATCCTTCAGTAATAATCTTCGGATAATTGTTACCTGTTACGGTAGTGGAAGTGAATGCGTTCTTGATATTATCAGTAGTAACATTTGTTCTTCCTACTGTAAAGTAATCAGAAGCAGAAGTGTATTGACCATACATAGTTACATCTAAAGAAGTTGCAACTACTGTTCCTTCACTTATTCCTTCATTAGGTATCATGGCAAGTTTCAATACTCCGTTTGCTAAAGTAGCCGAACCATCCATATATACCAAAGCCGGTTCTACACTACGACTCAATTTGTATGTATCAACGAACGAGAATTTAGCATTGTCCAATGAGAAATCACCCGGATAAACCTTGAAAGAAGCATAAGCAGGGACAGCTGCAAACAATTCATTATCTGTATTATACACATTATAAGCATAACAAACATCATAGGCATCATCAACAGCCTGTTTTCTGTAAACTACAGTCTGTAACCCTTTGAATGCAGAACCTTCCTGCAGCAAAGTATAGTTCTGTCCGTCGATAGTCAC
>NZ_MNQN01000008.1:0-1849 GCF_001915455.1 Bacteroides sp. 43_46
GTGATTAGCCTTTTTATAGGTGGTGCAGAAGTAATAAGAGGTTCCGGGGAAGTTGCCGCCGGTTTATTGGGAAGTCCGGAAACTGGCGGAGTGTCCTTGGCTGTTTCAACAAAAGGAGTGGTGGATGTTACTCACGGATCACTTATGGCTACGAGCGGGGCTATGAAGTTATTCTCTAGAAAAGGGAGGGTTAATGAAAATAGTAGCAATGGATATTCTAAATCAAGCGGAAAGAATGAGAAGCATTCTAGTCTAAAGGCAAAAGAGTCTGCGAGGCAGAAATATCAGGATATTAAATCTCAATATGATAAATTGAATTTAAAACAGAATAAGACTCCAGAAGACAAGAAATCATTAAAAAAGCTCGAGAATCAAGTTAAACATTGGAAAAAGAAACAGGATTTTACAGGTGAAAATCATAGTATGAATGCAAAAGGGAATTGGTAATGAAAAAGTTTACATTTATTGCAGAGTATAAAAAAGGTACTTATATTAGCCAATATGAATCTTCTAATTTAATGGAAGCGCTCGTTATTTGGGCTGATAATTTGGATATACAATTTTTCACGGAAAAAGTGAAAGCTAAGATCCAAGAAAAAGTTAGAGATAATTTTTATTCTCCGGTATCTATAGAAAAGGTAGATAATGTTTGGTGTTCTAGTTATGTTATATTTCGGTCTCTTCTGCTGCTTAATATTGTAGAAACAGTTTAGGCTGGGATTGTTCATATGTATTATTGTCCAGACATAGATTGTTTTTTAATTAATCGGTGTATGGATATTATTTCCCTTCTGTATAAGGGTTCTTTTTGTTATAATAATGAGAATTTGTGATAAGATGATAGCTTCACGTAGATAAATCAATGCTGACTATAAACGTTGTTTTGCTCATCAATATCAAACTGAAACATTGACTAAAGATTTATAGTTTGAATTAGTCTATGATTCTGTTCGTATTTCTCAAAAAATAAATATGGAGATAGAAGTTTTGAATAAGAAGAATAACTATTATGAACTTTATCATGTGTATGAGGATAAAGCCTTAGGAGATAAGGTTGTGAAATTTATAGGCTTGTTTTCTTCTACACAAAATGCCTGGAAAGCTATTAAAGCATTAAGGCATCAACCTGGTTTTTGCCTGCATTCTCAAAAATGTTTTAAACTTTCTAATATTGTATCTATTGGTAATTATGAATGGAAAGAAGGTTTTTGTACAGTTGAAGAAGCTTTCGAATATCAAAAAAGAATATTTAGAGATGATGAGTGATATATTTTTTTATAGGTTAGATCATCGACATGTTTATCATGGATATGAAGAATCGATGCATATAGGAACTTTTTTATTTCGTGAAGATGTTGAGAAGGTGATAGATGAATTGATAGTACAGCCAGGTTTTAAATCTTATCCTCGTTCTTGTTTTGTAGTTTGTAAAATTATTGTTGATGATTACAGATGGAAAAAAGGTTTTATTCACACAGAAAAGGGTGATTTTGAAATAGAATAAAGACTTATTTTATAATGATTATCCTAACATAAATTGATACTTGAATAACCTTCCTACCCTAGCATAAAGTATAAGGCTTATGTTAGGGTATTTTTTTATTATATGGATGGGGTATAGGTGTACCTAATCCGAACAACAATCTCTTTGCTTTATACCGGTAACCGACTGAAGAGAGTGACTGACACAGCCTTAGCTTTTAATAATGGTTTTGAGTTTACAGACGGTGTCCATGAAGCAATAGAGTGGGAATATGATGAAAACGGCAACCTGACTAAAGATTTAAACAAAAATATAACTGCTATTCAGTATAATTGTTTAAATTTGCCTAGTCGTGTAATGTTTGCG
>NZ_MNQN01000008.1:1955-4242 GCF_001915455.1 Bacteroides sp. 43_46
AGTATCATTATTATTTGAAAGATCATCAGGGTAATAATCGTGTGGTTGTAGATGAGGAGGGAACGGTTGAGGAAGTGAACGATTATTATGCTTTCGGCGGATTGATGTCAACAAGTTCCCGGCAGAGCGTCCAGCCTTATAAGTATAATGGCAAGGAGTTGGATCGTAAAGGTGGGTTGGACTGGTATGATTATGGAGCGAGACATTATGATTCGGTGTTAGGAAGGTGGAATGGAGTGGATCCGTCCTGTGAGAAACATTACAGTTGGAGTCCTTATGTTTATTGTAAGAATAATCCGGTATTAAGGATAGATCCGGATGGGAAGGATGATTATGTGATAAATTATCATGGGCAACTTCAATTGATGAGGAGGACGAATAGAATTGTTGATGTTTTATATGCTAGCGGAACAAGCGGGACAGTGTCGAAAATAAATCCTGAATGGAAGAATATCAAGGTATTTGACAAGTCTATTTTACCTGCATTGGAAACAAATTTAGGCAATAATACCAGTGGTGCTGATTACTTTGCAGAAACATCTAGCGCGTATGATGCGGCTAATATCGCAACATTTGGTATTGAGAATACCGGAGTTGAGTGGAAATATACTGCCGGATACAGGGATGGAGAGAAGAAATATATCATAGGAAACAGTAGCCGTGATTATAGTGTTTCTACATTGGAAGGTATAAATAATAATCCATTTGAAGGCTTTCAGCCAATCGTGGATATTCATTCTCATCCCAGCACTCAAGGCGCATCCGAGCATGATATGCTGAATGCAAAAGGCAAGAATGGAGTATCTTTTGGAGTTTATTTTAAGGATAATAAAACCCTTTATGAATATAATTCCGTAAGAAGTAACCTGAACTCTATAAAAATGAACTCCATGCTGGATTTAATGAGATATACATTTAGAAAATATAATGAAAACGATGAGGAGGAGTAATTGCATTCTGTTTATAAAGATGATGATCCTTTCGACCCTGGCATTTTCATGCCGGGGTTTGAATGATCGTAAGGTGGATCCCGTAGTCATTGCCCATGCCAAAGCGGTGATAGATTCGAATTTTTTGCACAGCCCCTATCTGCAGGTTGCACAGTATGAATTCAATACAGCTTGGCTGTATATTATTGCGCCTAAACATTCTTTTTGGTTTTGGACGGAGAAAGGAGGTCCCGATAATGCTTATGAACTCCCAACCGACTTTCTTGAATATAAAGGGAAATTTATATTCTTTTATCTTAAGAATAAAAAGCGGTTGAGCGAGGAATTCCTTGATAAAACAATGAGGCAAAAAAAAGGGGAAAATTATATAGAATTGGACACGCACACACATATGGATACTTGTGGTATATGGGTGTATTTTAAAGATAAATATTCGGATAGATCTGCATATGTACATTGCGGCGATCGTCAGCCCTTTTCTGCATACCCTGAATTGCGTTACTTCTTATGTAATGAACAGGATTCATCCGTTTATTATTCTCATATTATTGATATGCGAATGTGGAAGCCATATATATATGGAACGGAAACCAAAAACGGAAAATTTTTGAATCCCAATCAAATAGAATTTAGCGTGAAAATATGTAACCGTACAGATTCTGCACTTTATATAAGTACGCGACCGGAAGAGTATGGTCATTTTGTTTTTAAAGATGGTGAAAACTCTTTAACTTTCCATGTAAGCGATGCGGAAGGTGCTGCTGAAGTATCTCCCGGAATGTATGAAATAACTCCCCATACCGACATTGTCTTAGACTTATCCACAGAAAAGAATCCTATTGTATTTAAGAATGTTCCTCGGAAGAAATATCCGGAGAAAATACATCAAATGGTTTATGATTCCGTATATTACCTTCCGACGCATACTGTACCCCAAAGCGAGAAAAGGTATATTTGGAATAAGAAATTTAAGGTTTACCCTCTTTATCTTAATTCTTATTATTACCGTATAGATAGTGTGGAACATACTGTTTTTTGGGATGGAGAAATAGACGAAATTATCGGAAGAAAGTTTAAAAGGTGAAGTACCCTTCCGGTTCCTATGTTGTCCGCAGGGGTTTATAAGCAAATATTAAAGTCGGCACAGGAGTATTATGTGCACAGCAACGTCTGTTCGCGTTTCGCGTATGAGGCTTCCCACCGTAATTTGCTGTTAAAAGAGTTTGGTGTTTGTGCCTCCTCCGGGTTACCAGGATCATCCGGATCTGGATCTTTATGCTTACATATATCGTTATGACTATCTGGATCGTCTTGTTTATAAGAAGCTTCCCGGTTGC
>NZ_MNQN01000008.1:4321-5303 GCF_001915455.1 Bacteroides sp. 43_46
GTGGAGGGCGAATGTGGCAACAGCGATAAACATGTTCGGACTGCCGGTGAGACAGTTGTTTTAGGTACTCTTATGGAAGGCGACACCGGCCTGGCGTACAGTGGTTATCAGAGTTCTTTTGATCTGGTTGATCCTTGTGTATATGTGGTGAACTACTATGATACGTATGATTTTAGAACACGAAACGGCTTTTCTGCATATAATTTTCCGGAAGGAACTGTGAGTGCGATCGGTAATCTTACGGGTAGCATATTTTGTACACATGGTTCTTCGGGATTCATTTATTCTGCGGACTATTATGACAGCAATAAGCGGATAGTGAAAAGCCTGTCAAGTCGTGTCAATGGAGGCATGGATACATACGCCACTGAGTACTCCTTTCAAGGAAGTCCTCTGTCCGTCCTTCACACCCATACGGATAGTTCCGGGTATTCATTGACGGAACGTTATACCTATACTTATGACCATTCGTCACGCCTGACACGAGTGAGCCACCAATACGATAACAATCCTTCCGTCTTGCTTTTGGAACACACTTATGACGAGTTGGGCCGATTGCAGACAGACAAACTGGATAACGGTATTTATGCAACAGGCTATGCCTACAATATCCGTAACTGGCTGACCGGTATTGAAGGCAGTAAGTTTAGCCAGTCTTTGCATTATACCGACGGTTTGGGAGTCCCTTGTTATAATGGTAATATCAGCAGTATGACTTGGAAAAGTGGAGCCGGGGCCACTCCCCGCGGTTATAAATTCAGTTATGACCGTCTGGGTCGCCTGACTGATGCGGAATATGGTGAAGGGCCGAGCCTTTCTGTAAATACTAACCGTTTTAATGAGCAGGTGACGGGCTATGATAAAATGGGTAATATCTTGGGTCTGAAGCGCTACGGGCAGACTTCAGCGACGGGTTATGATGTGATTGATGATCTTTCTTTGAGTTATGCCGGTAACCGGTTAAAGAAGGTGGCAGACCGTT
>NZ_MNQN01000040.1:0-43127 GCF_001915455.1 Bacteroides sp. 43_46
ATCACAGAAAAGATTAGATAACCCTATATTGTAACATTACAAATATGCATTAAATCAAGACCTAACTAGATAAACTATTTTTTATGCAAATATTATCTTTAAAACAAAACTATTTTTCGTTACTTTGTACCCACAACAAACTAAATCGAACGGATATGATTAACCCAAAGAAAAAAATTAGCCTCCATGTAACAGCCATTGTCTGTGTTGTACTTGCAACAACTTTTTTCAATAGTTGTAATTCGAATGATTATAATGATGAGCAAATGTATGATACAAAACTCCCATAGCAACTTCTGATGAATTTTGGGAATTTGAAAGGAACAGTGAACTTCTATCAGATAAGTTTCAAGCTTACACTTCAACCTTGAGCGCAGAAGAGTATAACAAACTCATGGAAAATTTAAACGATGATGATTATATGGAAGAGTTTATCGGAAAAGCAAATTTAGAAAAAGAACTCCAACAGATGAATGAAGCCAAGGAAAACTTACTTTTGCACACTGGGTTCTCCAAACTAAGCGAGGATGAACGTATGTTACTATTCATGCAGTATGCTGAAAGTCGTGAATTTACAGGAAAAACACTTATAAAGACACGAACAGAAGGTAATGCTAATAGTTGCGAAACAAATAAACAGATAGCGTATGCACAAGCAAAAGCAGATTATGATAATGCTATCATAAAATGTAGACAAGAGTCTTCTACAAATTATTGTTATACACAAGCATTAGCTAAGTATGAAAGGAGTAAAAGAACATCTGACAGAGTATACGAAGAATGTATAAAAAAATAATTATATATATAGTCTTGAATAATGTAATGTGGCTTACCAGCATTGCAATGTGTTATTTAGATTGCTTTATTGACAACTTAAACTACACATTTCAAGATTTCCTAATTATCTTCTTTGAACTTCTCGCACGTATAACACTTGTAATAGGAGCAATCAGTATATTTCCACAAGAACCATACTCTAATAAAAGAATGTGGTTCTATTACATCATCATGGGTGGGAGTTTGACTATTATTGACACATTTATACGATTGGCAGGTACTTTACAAAAGTTATTATTTTAATTCCTTTTGAAGAAAAATGTCCAAATCCTTGTCGTCAAGCCCTAAACGCTTTCGAGCACGAGACCTCATCGTACGATAAGTCCCATCAGTAATACAAAATATGGATAATATTTCCTCTTTCTTCTTATACATCCGAATCAACACACATAATACAATATCTCGCGGTGGAAGTTGGAAATCCTGCTTCTTAAGCCAATTAAAAAACTCAGGATCAACAATTTGGCATCCTTCCACCAGCAAAAGATAGTCTTTGGCCGAGAATTGAGCAATAGATTGATTCTCTACGAGCTTACGCAAGAAAGAAATTCCTTTCTGTTCTGGTGGAGGAGAATCTAGCAATTGCTGTATTTTTTGAGCTTGAAGAATAGCCTGCCGACGTTCGTCCGCCAATTTATGATACAGTGTAATAGAGACTTTTATTGTAGCGGCTACCATTATACCAATAACGGCTAACACAGGAATAGTATACTCAGATAATACCGGTGCTATTTCCATATGGATTTCTCTCGGCATAATCATATAAATTTCATCTGCTGTAATCAAAATAAAAGCTGCAATGAACTGCCAATCTATCACCTCAGAAATGCCAAAGGTTTCTCCCTTCTCATGAAATGTCCACAGTAATGCCCCCACAAAGAGAGTCAACCACATCAATAGATGCATAGAAGATGAGAATGCATCAACATACATTCCAGGAAAAAATGCCTGAAATATATAAGCTGCCAACAGAATCAAACAACAAAGCAAACCTCCTGACAGTAACTGTTTAAAAGAATAAGTCGAAAATTTCATTACTTACTTTATCTTGTGCTCTTGAATTACAAATATAGCGAAAAGAATATTCACATAGTCAATCATCATCAATATTCTTTTTCACAAGATAAAAAAGATGTATTATCAAACGAGATAATTGCACCTTCATCGCTTTTAAAGCATGTTACACATTAGGTTATCCCCTCGCTTTTTTTTATCGAACAGCTTTACAGAAACAATCTTCCAAATGATCATTCACAAAACCGGCAGCCTGCAAAAAAGCATAACAAATAGTTGATCCAAAAAACTTGAAGCCTCGCTTTCTCATGTCTTTGCTCATAGCGTCCGATTCGGGAGATGTAGCCGGAACCTGACTTAAAGTTTTAAAATTATTGACGATAGCCCGTTGTTTGGGGAAGAATGATAAGGTGTATTTGTAGAAACTACCGTACTCTTTCTGAATAGCTATAAATAGTTTTGCATTATTGATTGTACTATTGATCTTCAACCGATTTTTGACGATTCCATCATATTGCATTAACCGTTCGATATCTTCCTGTGTCATTTGTGCTACTTTCTCCACATCAAAATGATGAAAGGCTTCCCGGTATCCTTCACGCTTTCGAAGGATAGTAATCCAGGATAGTCCTGCCTGAGCACTTTCGAGTACCAAGAACTCAAATAGAGTTCTGTCATCAGTAACGGGTTGGCCCCATTCTTCGTCATGGTATTTTAGGTATAATTCATCTGTTCCGGCCCAGCCGCAACGTGCATTTATCAGATCTTCCATACTCTTTTATATTATTATTAAGCAGTCAATATCTAAAACATCAGATATTGACTGCTCACATTTAACGGGATTATTTCTGTTATTACAAATACCCCTATAACGAAACGCTCGGAACTAATCTGTATTACTTGTCCACCGAGAATTTAAAAATGCACTGGCTCATGTATTTCTCGCCCGGACGCAGAACAGCCGAAGGCCATTCAGGCTTGTTCGGAGTATCCGGATATTTCTGTGTTTCAAGACATACGGAAGCACGTTGATTATAGGTAATACCTTTCTTTCCGGTCAGCGAACCATCAAGGAAGTTTCCGGCATATACCTGAACTCCCGGTTCATTGGTATATACATCCAATACAATACCTGTTTTCTGAGATTTCAATGAAGCAGCCCTACGGTTAATATCGCCTTTGGCATTCAATACCCAGTTGTGATCATAACCATTACCGTTCTTCAGTTGCACAAAGTCGAAATCGTTGATACGTTCTCCCACCGGCATTGGTGTACGGAAATCCATTGGAGTATCTTCTACCGGAACTATTTCACCGGTAGTCATAAAGGTGCTGTCCACCGGAGTATAATAATCTGCATCAATAGTCAGCAGATGCTCTGCGTTGCTGCCCGCATCGCCATCCAGATTAAAATAAGAGTGGTTGGTCATATTGACAATAGTCGGTTTATCCGTCTCCGCTTCATACTGAATATCGATTGCATTGTCGTCAGTCAGTTTCATCAGCACTTTACAAGTAATGTTTCCCGGAAAACCTTCTTCACCATCTTTTGCCACATAAGTCAGTTGCAATTCCTGCGGATTCAATTGTACGGCGTCATACACCCGATACTGGAACCCTTGCGGACCTCCGTGCAGGCAATGGCCGTAGTTATTACGGGGAAGCTGATATTCTACACCGTCCAACGTAAACTTACCCTGATTGATACGGTTAGCATAACGTCCGATGCTTGCACCGAAGTCGGAAGGTTTGCTGATATAATCCTGAATGGAATCGAAACCAAGAACTACATCACGCATCTGTCCGTCCTTATCGGGAACCATGACAGAAACAATGCGTCCGCCAAAGTTCGTGATGCAAACTTCCATATTGTTCTTGTTGCGCAGAATGTAGAGATCGGTTTTCTTTCCGTCCACTTCCGTACGGAAATTACTCTGTAATAGACCGGAATCCGTAGCTTTCTCGGCTTTCGGTGTACAAGCTGCCATTAAAAGGGCGGCAACTGCCCATACACATAACTTTTTCATGGTGTTTTATTAATTAATTACTATTAAACAGACTTACCAAAAGAAATCTAAAATTCATTCTACAAAGATGAGAAAAAACTAATTGTTTTTTTAAAACAAATTGTTCAATAAAGGATAAAAATTAATCATTAATTCAACTTTTAGGATAATACATTAGAAAAAAGATGCCAAATACGCCCTTCATTTGCAATAACTTACCTAGAAAAGATTTAGTTTTGACATATTTCTTGTATACGTATGCCTTACATTGTTTGACTATCGGTTCAGCCAAGGTTCCGGATTCAGTTTCTCTTTCTCCCGGCGTAACTGGAAGTGCAATACCGTTCTTCCATTATCAGTGCCGTCAGAGAAAACTTGTCCGATAGATTGCTTGGTCTTCACCATGTCGCCGGACTTTACAGAAGCCGATGATAAGTTACAGTAAACGGAAATATAGTTGCCATGGCGGATTAGTACATTAAATAATCCATTCAACTGGAATACTGCTGCGACTTTTCCGTCAAAGATAGCACGTGCCTGTGCTCCCGGCTTTCCTTGGATATCAATACCTTTATTATCCAGTTTCACATTACGAAGACCTTCCACAGCATATTGTCCATAATGGCTGGTGATAATATAAGCACCGGATATAGGCATAGGAAGTTTTCCCCGATTGGCTGCAAAATTGCCGGACAATTCCCGGTCGGCTTTACTCATTGTATAAGCTTCCAGAGGCTTCGAGTTCGTTTTAACGGTTGTTCCGGTTCCGGCAGTTTGACTTTCTTTACCCTCCGCTTTCTTACGGGCGGCAGCCTCGCGTCGGGCTTCTTCCTCGGCACGCTTGCGGGCACGTTCTATTTCTTCTGCAATCAACTTGTCAATGCGGGCATTCAATTGGTTAGCTTCTCTCCGTTTCTTATTGATCTCACCTTGCAACCCTCTCTGTTTCTTTTGCAGATTGGCCACAAGCGTACGTTTTTCCTTCTCCTGCGCTTCCAGTTTGGTCTTCTCGCCTTCACGCTCTTTCAACAGACTCTCTTTAGCGGCTTTCACCTGTTCCCGTTCCACCTTTTTCTTCCGTATCTGTTCCTGTTTCTTCAGGATTTCCTCACCTTGCAACCGTTGATAAGTAGCATATTCACGAACATAGCGCATACGGCGGTAAGTCTGCCCGAGATTCTTGGCAGAGAAAATAAACATCAGTTTTTCTTCAATCGACTTGTTCTTATACAAGTATTGGACAGAAGCCTCATACTTTTTCTTCTTATCCTTCAAATCCTTTTGCAAACCGTTCAACTGACGTTGCAAGGAAGTCAGTTCACGTTCTATCGCTTCCACGTCATTATTGATAGCAATGATATAACGTTTCCGCTCCTCGATCTGGCCGGTCAATACCGCCAGACTATTCAACTGACTACCCACATCTTTCTTTGTATCCTTCAAGATTGATTCCGTCTCGGAGATCTGCTTTTGCAGCGCACCACGTTTGCTTTCCAACTCACGAATCAGCTTGTTCGACTGAGCGAAAAGAGGAATTGCCAACCATAGACAACCAATCAGAATTACAAAGAAATGTTTCATCATAAGAAAGCTACCAGCATTTTTACTAATTCTTCCAAGGGAACTTGCCGATATTTAGAAGTAAGTTCCGTAGGAGTCATTGAAAATTCTTTTGTCGAGAACTCATAAAGTTGGACTTTAGCCTTTTCCAACGAGGGAATGCCTATATCTTTTCCTGACAATTCCGTCTTCCCACCGGGCAAAGAGGCATCCAACAATATCTTCTCCAGACGGGAAAATTCTGCATTCTTCGGCAGCATGCCCTTCAATTCATCTTTGGTGGCACGGACAAAACGTTTGTTCATCCGGTCTACCAATAGCACACCGTCAGGAGTAACTTCCACACGCGCTACTTCCGTACGCAAGATAGGCATTAATAAGGATATTTGTACCCGCTCATGGGTTTTCATCTTCATAGTTCCCCCAACAGACATACTTCCCCCCTTTTTACCGGGAATAGTCAATTGAAGTTTGGAAGTCAGATAGCTGGACACCTGAACATTCTTCTCCGAAGTCGCCAAATGCTTCGAGCTCTTACACCCGGCCAGCACAACTACAACCAACAATAGAAAAACTATTCTTTTCATTCTGCAATATATTTCTTCTTTTCTATTTTCTCTTTCAGTGTTTTCGATTCACTACCCATTTCCAATGCTTTCTTCCAGTATTTCAGTGCACCTTCCACATCACCGGTCATAAAATAGATATCACCGCAGTGTTCCACAACCACATCACTCTTTTCTTCGTCACTCTTCATTGCATTATCAATGTAGATGCGAGCTTCTGCATAGTTACCCTTCTCAAAAAGAATCCAAGCGTATGTGTCGAGATAAGTGGCATTGTTAGGTTCGGCCTTCACCGTCTTGTAACTCATTTCTTCCGCCTTATCCAGATCGCGGCGTTCCACGGACAAATAATAAGCATAATTATTCAATGTACCAATATTGGACGGATTATACACTAAAGCCGAATCATAGGCTGCGTATGCTTCCTTCATTTGTTTCTTGGTATGATAGATATCCCCCATAATTGAGTAGAAATTCGAGACTATTTCTTTCCGCGTGTCAGTCGTCACACGTTCCAGCGCCTTGGTACAAACGCTCAACACACTGTCCGGCTGTTCTGCCTGATGATAGGCAATGGCTAGATAATAATAGAAATCCAATGCATCCGGAGTAGCCTCAATACCCGGTTCGCAGACTTTTATAATCTGTTTATAGTCTTCCTTCTTTATCGCCGCACTTATCAGCATAAGACGGGCAGCTTTATTAGTCGGATCCAAATCAACAACCTGTTCCAGTACCGGTACCGCCTCCGCTTCCATACTTTTCGACAACAGATATTGTGCATAAAGCATCGGAATCTGCGGATCATCCAAATCTTGTTCCATCATCCGGTCAAACAAGGCGATCACTTCCGTACTATCTTTTACCGATGATTGTTCATTCTCCACAATCACCTGACGCATGACACTGATTTTTGTATCCGGAGTAACTTTCTTATTCAGCAATAACGTATCGAGTTGTTGCTGGTATAGTTCCTTCTGACCCGTCTGTTCATAATAAGATGCCATTGAAAAGAGAGCCATTGGATTATCCGGTTCTACTGACAATACCTTCTGATAAGCCTCATATGCTTCCTCTTTTTTTCCGTTCTGAAGATATACATCCCCCAGTATCACTTGATAACGCATATCTGCCGGATATTCATTGACAAGACTCTCTATTTCCTGAAAAGCCTTCTTGTCATCCTTCATCTGAAGATAAATACGGAATTTCTCCATCGACAACTGTTCATTCTTACCTAAGCGTTTTTCCAGCCGGTTCAGTGTAGAAATTACATCACTGTACTTCTCCTGTCGTCCATAGATGTCGAGAAGATTGAACAGAGGATCTTGCTTGGTCGGGAAACGGGTTACCATTTCTTCAAGCAACGTAACAGCTTTATCCAACTCATTCTGTTGTTGATACAGACTCACCAGCCCTTGACTATACCAGTAATTATCAGGTGCATAAGTCACAGCCTTTTCCAAGGCTGCCTGCCCTTGCGGCACTTGACGGAGAAACATATAATACTGGGATATTTCGTAAAGCGCAGAAGAAGCATTCGGGTGAATGTCCAGACAATGTTCCAACAACCCGAAAGCCGCGTCATACTCTTTCTTTTCTTTCATCCGCATGGCTTCCAGAAAAAAATAGTCATACTTACGCTGTTGCTCCTCTGTTAATTGAGAAGCCAAAACTTCTTCCTTCTGAACTTTTTTCTTTTTATCCTTCTTTTTCTTAACCTTCTTTGTAACTGCATTCGCGCCAAGAGCATACCCCGACACCATAACCGCACCTCCTGCTACACTCCCCACCACTTGCACAGCCATGCAGGAAGTAAGCAGCAAAGTACTTAACAACGAGAATAATAGTATCCTTTTCATTTTTTTCCTGTGTGACCGAAGCCGCCGGCTCCCCGTTCCGTTTCATCCAATACTTCCACTTCCTGCCATACGGCCTGTTCATGTTTTGCTATCACCATTTGTGCAATACGTTCACCGTCTTCAATCACAAAAGTTTCCGATGACAGATTAACTAAAATAATACAAATCTCTCCCCGATAATCTGCATCAATGGTTCCCGGAGAATTGAGAACGGTAATCCCTTTCTTGATAGCCAAACCACTACGCGGACGAATTTGTGCTTCAAATCCCTGTGGGAGAGCAATATATAGTCCGGTAGGCACCAGGCAGCGTTGTAGCGGTTCCAATGTGATAGGTTCGGAAAGATTAGCACGGATATCCATTCCTGCAGACAATTCAGTGGCATAAGCCGGAAGCGAGTGCTTCGATTTATTGATAACTTGAATATTCATAAATACACGTTTACTATATTAACGGGCGAAAATACACATTTTGAACTGAAAAATAGTTAAGTTTGCAGTTAAATAATGTACCGGCAACTAATTTGTGAATGGTAAATAACGAAATAATGATTAAAATGATGAATTGGAACCAATTAATATCTGCAAAACGCTTCGGAATGGAAGAGTTCCATGAAGAACGCCAGGAAAACCGTTCGGAATTTCAACGGGACTATGACCGCCTCATTTTCTCCGCCCCTTTCCGCCGACTGCAAAACAAAACCCAAGTATTCCCTTTACCGGGCAGTATCTTCGTACACAACCGGCTCACACACAGCCTTGAAGTATCCTGTGTCGGACGTTCGTTAGGAAATGACGTCGCAAAAGCGATTCTTGAGCGCCAGCCCGAACTGCAGGAGTCTTTCCTACCGGAAATAGGTTCTATCGTTTCCGCCGCCTGCCTGGCGCACGACTTGGGCAACCCGCCTTTCGGACATTCCGGCGAACGGGCCATATCTACTTTTTTTTCTGAAGGTAAAGGACAATTCTTAAAGGACAAGCAACCGGATGGAGAACAACTTTCTTCGATGGAATGGGAAGATTTGACACATTTTGAAGGAAATGCGAACGCATTCCGACTGCTCACACACCAATTTGAAGGACGCCGGAAAGGAGGATTTGCCATGACTTACACGACATTAGCTTCCATTGTGAAATACCCTTTTTCATCCAGTCTTGCAGGTACGAAATCAAAATTCGGCTTCTTTGTCAGCGAAGAAGAGAGTTTTCACAGAATTGCTACGGAACTGGGGCTTACTTTGCTCAACGAACACCCGCTGAAATATGCACGCCACCCACTGGTATACCTGGTAGAAGCTGCCGATGATATCTGTTATCAGATGATGGACATTGAAGACGCCCATAAATTGAAAATTCTCACAACCGAGGAAACTAAAGAACTGCTAATGGCATACTTCAACGAAGAACGGCAGGCACATATCCAAAAAACATTCCATATCGTAAATGACACCAATGAACAAATCGCTTATCTGCGTTCTTCTGTGATCGGATTATTAATCCGGGAATGTACACGTGTATTTTTGGAACACGAGCAAGAAATACTTTCCGGCACATTTGAAGAAGCACTTATCAAACATATCTCCGAACGTCCGGCAAAGGCTTACAAGCATTGTGCCGAAGTTTCGATCAAGAAGATTTACCGCTCACGAGATGTACTGGACATCGAGTTAGCCGGCTTCCGGGTTATCAGTACCCTACTTGAGTTAATGGTAGATGCGGTGACCTCACCCGGAAAGGCTTACTCCGAACTTCTAATTAACCGGGTCTCCAGCCAGTACAATATAAAAGCACCTGCACTCTATGAAAGAATACAGGCGGTACTTGATTATATATCAGGAATGACCGATGTCTTTGCTCTTGACCTCTACCGCAAGATTAACGGTAACAGTCTGCCTGCGGTGTAACGACTTTAGGAGTAAACGCCTCATCCTCCTCACAAGGCATTTTCAACGCATCCGGATGACTTTCAATAAACGTCTGGATGTGGCGCATGCGCTTGTCCTCCAATATTTCATCTACAGCAATCAGGATTCCGGTTTCTTCTACATCCCCAAACTCATAGTTGATAGCTGTGCCAAACATACGCATAGTGGGACTCAAGCTCATATAAGCATTTACCAACGGTGGAATATTATATCCTAATTTGCGAATCTCACAATTCAGGATCTTATAATCTTCTTTAAACGTATTCTTGCAGAACAACGCTTTCAGTTCTTCTTCGGAAGTTTCCGATTTTAACGGGTCCATTGGAGTCACCAGATGTTCTTTATCACAGAAATGCTTCTTGAGGAAATAAAGAATCATATCGCGACCGCGACGGTGATAACTGGGATACATGGTCACTTTACCAAAGAAGTATTTCACATTCGGCATGACAACAGTCAACGCCCCCAATCCGTCCCAAAGATTATCCAAAGCAAACAGACCTTTGCTTCCGGCACGGGTAGACTGGTATTCAAGCGTCACAAACGAGCGTCCCAATTCGATTGTTTGAGGCAGATATTCTTTAATAAAAGTATCCGAAAAATGGAACATGTGGGAAGTAGCCAGAATCGGCGCCCCTTTTTCATCAAAGCGCACATCTGTCCCGAGCAGATACCGATATCCCCCCAGAATTTCTTCCGCTTCCGGGTTCCATACAATTAACTGCTTGTAAGGATGCTCCATTGTGTCGTATTCATCAATATCCATTGACAAACCTGTCCCTCCACCGGCAGCACGGAAAGCTATCTCACGCAAACGACCGATTTCCCTCATCACATTAGGAGCGTTCAGGTGAGTAATAATATAAATCTGATTATTACTCTTATTCGTCATTCGTAAGCGTTTGTCCTCCGTCAACTCTGCCTTCAGCAGTTCCTTGCTTATCGGTTTAATAATATCTTCCATATTCCTTGTTATAGTTGTTCTATCAGTTACAGTTTATATACAATATCCTTTACGTATTCAGCCCACTGTGCAGGTGTTTTCGACTTATCGAAAGTCTGCCAGGGAATAGGTTTACCAAAGGTGACAGTAAAAGTTTTATGGCGGTTTTTAAACATTTCATCCGCAAGATACAACATAGCGATGTTAAACTTAATCCCCAATGCCTTACAAATATTGGCCAGATTGTAGAAGAAATCAGAATTCCTGCCACCAAAGTGCACAGGTATCACATCACGTTTTGTTTGTACGCTCTTTACCACAAATGTTTTTTTCCATTCCAGATCACGAATCACTCCGTTATAACGACGCGAGCACAGCCCGGCGGGAAACATGATCAGTTGATTATCGGACTGGAATCCGGCTTCCACCATTTTCGGGAAGTCCTTCGCCTGCTTCCCTGTTTTATTAATCGGAATACAAAGCGGAGCAAGTCCGCGCAAGTTCATCAGCAGGTCATTTACCAGATATTTCACTTTTCCGTCATAGTGACGCCCCAGCACATAGCCCAGCGCAACTCCGTCTTGTCCGCCCAGCGGATGATTGGAAACGAAAGTACACAGCCCGTCTTTGGGAAGATTCTCAATGCCTTTCACATCTACTTTTGCGTCCAGAAAGTCCATACACGCTTCTAGAAAGTCCACTCCCACCTTGTCTTTCGATTCATCCAGGAATATGTTTATCTCATCCTGATGAACGATTCTTTTTAAATAAGAAGTCACAAACTTAGGGATGTACTTATAGTGCTTCGAAGCCTTCGTCCGAAGTATCTTATCGACATCAATCAAAAATAAAGAGTCATCAGTCATTCTTTTCAAATAAAAATGATGCCACAAAATTAGCGGTTCTTTTTTATTAATCGCAATAATTTGGTAGAAAATGCAGGAATTAAGTTCACATCGCAAAAAAACAACACCTAAAAACTATCAAATATGACCTAAAATCTATCCGCAGATAGTTTTTCCCCTAAAGAAAGTTGAATCCCCCCCTACCGGACTTCGGGAAATGTTGTAAACTTGCATCATCGAAATTATTACAACGAATACTCACAATTTAAAAAGCAACGTATATGAAAAGTTTAAGCTTCAGAAAAGATTTAGTAGGAGTACAAGATGAACTACTCCGGTTCGCTTATAAACTGACAACCGACCGCGAAGAAGCAAACGATTTGTTGCAGGAAACATCATTGAAAGCATTAGATAACGAAGACAAATATAATTTCAAGGGCTGGATGTACACCATCATGCGTAACATCTTTATCAACAACTACCGCAAAGTAGTTCGTGACCAAACATTTGTAGACCAGACCGATAACCTCTATCATTTGAACCTGCCGCAAGACGGTAGTTTTGAAAGTACGGAAAGAGCTTATGACCTGAAAGAGATGCACCGTGTAGTCAATGCTCTTCCTAAAGAATACAGAGTTCCGTTTGCCATGCACGTTTCCGGTTTCAAATACCGCGAAATTGCAGAGAAACTGAACCTACCGTTAGGCACCGTTAAAAGCCGTATCTTCTTCACCCGACAGAAATTGCAGGAAGAATTGAAAGATTTCCGCTAAACCTTAACTATATAACTTTCAAACTTCAAATTAAATAATTTATTAAATGTAGATTTTTAGTTGTGTCAATGGTTAAAGGCAGAAGTGATTAAAGCACTTCTGCCTTTTTTTTCTTTACTGCTATGAAAAAAAAGATTTGCCGCCTGACAATTCCTTTTTCCCTATACAGACAAAATCTGCTGTTTGACAAAGCATATTTCCCCACTGATAAAGACTTATCAAAGCTACATCATTTTCAAGCAAATAGACATTTAACAATCTGTTGAAAACTTCTCTGAAAGTTTTTTATGGAAAATTGTGGGGAATTGTGGGGAATTTCATACTTTTACGGTCGCTTATTATAATAAGGTAATGATACGTTTTTTAGGGAATATTGAAGCCAAGGCGGACGCCAAAGGAAGGGTATTTATCCCCGCCACCTTCAGGAAGCAGTTGCAAATTGCTTCTGAAGAGAAGCTTATTATGCGTAAAGACGTATTTCAGGACTGTCTGATTCTGTACCCCGAGAGCGTGTGGAACGAGGAATTAAACGAGCTTCGGAGCAGGCTCAATAAATGGAACAGCAAACATCAACTCATTTTCAGGCAGTTTGTGAGCGACGTTGAGGTGGTGACTCCCGACAACAACGGGCGCATACTAATCCCCAAACGGTATTTACAGATATGCAATATCCACGGGGATATACGCTTTATCGGTATCGACAACAAGATAGAGATCTGGGCGAAGGAACGGGCCGAACAACCGTTTATGTCGCCTGAGGAGTTCGGTGCAGCATTAGAAGAAATTATGAACGACGAAAATAGACAAGATGGAGAAAGATGAATTGACATACCACGTGCCTGTATTGCTAAAAGAGAGCGTTGACGGGATGAATATTCGTCCGGACGGAACGTATGTAGACGTTACGTTTGGAGGAGCAGGTCATTCGCGCGAGATTCTTTCGCGACTCGGAGAAGGCGGACGGTTGCTGGGATTTGATCAGGACGAAGATGCCGAACGGAACATTGTCAACGATACTCATTTCACCTTTGTACGCAGTAATTTCCGTTACTTGCACAATTTTCTGCGTTATCACAACATTGAACAGGTAGACGCAATTCTTGCCGACCTCGGCGTCTCCTCTCACCACTTCGATGACAGCGAACGTGGTTTCTCCTTCCGTTTCGACGGAGACTTGGACATGCGCATGAATAAACGGGCGGGACTCACAGCGGCTGATATACTTAATACATATGAGGAAGAACGCCTGGCGGATATTTTTTATCTGTATGGCGAACTGAAAAATAGCCGCAAGCTGGCATCAGTAATCGTAAAGGCCAGAAACGGACAGCAGATTCGGACGATCGGTGAATTTCTGGAAATTATCAAACCGCTCTTCGGCCGTGAACGCGAAAAGAAAGAGCTTGCTAAAGTATTTCAGGCATTGCGGATTGAAGTAAATCAGGAAATGGAAGCGTTGAAAGAAATGTTGCTAGCCGCAACCGAAGCATTGAAACCGGGCGGAAGGCTGGTAGTAATCACCTATCATTCACTGGAAGACCGTATGGTAAAGAATATCATGAAGACGGGTAATGTGGAAGGTAAAGCGGAAAGTGATTTCTTCGGAAACCTGCAAACGCCGTTCCGTCTTGTCAACAACAAAGTTATTGTACCCGACCAGGCGGAGATCGAAAGAAATCCACGGTCGAGAAGTGCCAAATTACGAATTGCAGAGAAAAAATAATAAAAGGAAGTATGGAAGAAGCAGTAAACAAGAAGGCAGACGAAAGCAAGAAGAAGAAACGCACTTCACTGAAAAGTATCTTGGGCGGCGACATTCTGGCTACCGACTTTTTCCGTCGCCAGACGAAGTTGCTGGTACTGATTATGGTATTTATTATCTTCTACATCCACAACCGCTACGCCAGTCAGCAGCAGCAGATCGAGATAGACCGGTTAAAAAAAGAATTGACAGATATTAAATACGATGCGCTGACACGTAGTTCGGAACTAATGGAGAAGAGCCGCCAGTCTCGTATCGAAGAGTATATTTCAAGTAAGGAAAGCGATTTGCAGACTTCTACGAATCCTCCTTACCTTATTAAATAAGTGGAGAGTTGAAAATTGAGAGTTGAGAGTTTTTAAAAGACGAGCACTGTGGCAGTTAATAAAAAAAATATAATGACCCGTTACTTCTTCGTCATCCTTTTGATGGCGTTGATAGGCGTGGCAATTGTCGTAAAGGCTGGTATCACCATGTTTGCCGAACGACAATACTGGCAGGACGTAGCCGATCGTTTCGTTAAAGAGAACGTAACTGTGAAACCCAACCGTGGAAACATTATTTCTTCCGACGGAAAACTTATGGCAAGTTCTCTTCCCGAATACAGAATATACATGGACTTTATGTCCGGTGAAAAGGATGAAAAACGCAGAAAAAAGGATCAGGCACGGCGTGATTCTATTCTTACTGCCAATATGGATTCTATCTGCATCGGACTTCATAAGATATTCCCCGACAAAAGCGCGGCCCAATTCAAGGCGCACCTCAAGAAAGGGCGTCAGGCAAAGAGCCGTAATTACCTAATTTATCCGAAACGTATTTCTTATATACAATATAAAGAGGTAAAGAGATTACCCGTTTTCTGTTTGAACCGATACAAAGGCGGATTCAAAGAGTTGGCTTACAACCAGCGCAAAAAGCCTTTCGGTTCACTGGCTGCCCGCACGTTGGGAGATGTATATGCCGACACGGCAAAAGGAGCAAGAAATGGTATTGAGCTTGCCTTTGATACAATACTGAAAGGACGGGATGGATTGACGCACCGACAGAAGGTGATGAACAAATACCTGAATATCGTGGACGTGCCGCCGGTTGACGGCTGCGACCTGATAAGTACGATTGACGTAGGTATGCAGGATATTTGCGAGAAGGCATTGGTGGACAAGTTGAAAGAGTTGAATGCTTTTGTCGGAGTAGTTGTCTTAATGGAGGTTGCTACCGGAGAAGTGAAAGCAATCGTTAATATGACAAAAGGCAAGGACGGTAATTATTATGAAATGCGTAATAATGCGATCAGCGATATGCTTGAACCGGGTTCAACTTTCAAAACAGCCTCTATTATGGTAGCTCTTGAAGACGGGAAAATCACACCTGATTATGTGGTAGATACCGGCAACGGGCAGATGCCGATGCACGGTCGTGTAATGAAAGACTGGAATTGGCGCCGGGGAGGATATGGCAAGCTTACAGTGACCGAAATCCTGGAGGTTTCTTCTAATGTTGGCACATCTTACATCATCGATCATTTCTACGGTAGCAATCCGCAAAAATATATAGATGGACTGAGGCGAATGAGTATTGACCAACCTCTCCATTTACAGATTGCGGGAGAAGGTAAACCAAACATACGCGGGCCGAAAGAAAGAAGTTATTTCTCAAAAACAGCTCTTCCTTGGATGAGTATCGGCTACGAGACACAGGTTCCGCCCCTCAATATCCTCACATTCTATAATGCAATAGCAAACAATGGAGTAAGTATACGTCCGAAATTTGTGAAAGCAGCCGTAAAAGACGGAGAGATAGTAAAAGAATACCCAACAGAGGTTATTAACCCAAAGATTTGTTCGGACAAGACTTTGGCACAGATACGCGAAATCCTGCAAAAAGTGGTAGGAGAAGGACTCGCCAAACCCGCAGGAAGCAAGCAATTCCATGTATCCGGAAAGACTGGTACGGCACAAATATCACAGGGAGCAGCCGGATATAAAGCAGGAGTTACAAATTACCTTGTCAGTTTCTGCGGATATTTTCCTTCGGAAGCTCCCAAATACAGCATGATTGTCTCTATTCAGAAGCCCGGTCCTACCGCTTCGGGCGGTTTAATGGCCGGTAGCGTATTCAGCAAGATTGCAGAAAGAGTCTATGCAAAAGACCTCCGATTACCGCTTACCAGCGCGATTGACACAAACACCGTTGTCATCCCGCACGTGAAGGCTGGAGAGATGAGACAAACGCAACGGGTCTTGGAAGAACTGAATATCAATATACAAGGCAAGATTGCCGATTCCGGGAAAGAAGTTTGGGGAAGTACACACGCTGCTCCGCAAGCTGTTGTTTTGGAAAGTCGGGGAATCATGCAGAATTTTGTGCCGAGCGTAATCGGTATGGGAGCGAAAGATGCAGTTTATCTGTTGGAAAGCAAAGGATTGAAAGTCAATCTGGTCGGAGTGGGGAAAGTGAAAAGCCAGTCGATAGCCAACGGAACGATTATAAGGAAGGGACAGACAATTACCCTTACCATGAATTAAAAGTAAAAATAAGTATTATATAAAAAGAGTATGTTACTAAACAAGTTACTGAAAGCAATCCAACCGGTACAAGTGACCGGAGAGTCAGACATAGAAATCACCGGAATTAACATTGATTCCCGTTTAGTAGAAGCCGGACAACTGTTCATGGCTATGCGCGGTACGCAAGCTGACGGTCATGCTTATATACCTACCGCTATTGAGAAAGGAGCTGTTGCTGTTCTTTGCGAAGATATGCCGGAGGAACCGGTAGCGGGAATCACTTATATACAGGTGAAAGACAGCGAAGACGCCACAGGAAAGATTGCCACAACTTTCTATGGCGACCCGACTTCCAAAATGGAACTGGTCGGCGTCACGGGAACAAATGGAAAAACGACAATTGCCACCTTATTATATAATACATTCCGCTACTTCGGATATAAAGTGGGACTGATTTCTACCGTTTGCAATTATATCGACGATGAAGCAATTCCAACAGAACATACCACCCCCGACCCTATCACACTGAACCGGTTATTGGGAAAAATGGCGGATGAAGGATGCAAGTATGCCTTTATGGAGGTCAGTTCGCACTCTATCGCACAAAAGCGTATCAGCGGATTGAAGTTCGCAGGAGGTATCTTTACCAATCTGACCCGCGATCACCTCGACTATCACAAAACGGTGGAGAACTATCTGAAAGCCAAGAAGAAGTTCTTTGATGATATGCCGAAGAATGCATTCAGTCTGACCAATCTTGACGATAAGAACGGACTGGTAATGACACAAAATACACGTTCCAAGGTTTACACTTATTCATTAAGAAGCCTCAGCAATTTCAAAGGACGGGTACTGGAATCTCATTTCGAAGGAATGCTGCTCGATTTCAACAATCACGAGCTGGCTGTTCAATTTATCGGCAAGTTCAATGCATCCAATCTGTTGGCTGTATTCGGAGCTGCCGTATTGCTTGGCAAGAAAGAGGAAGACGTACTCGTTGCCCTTAGCACACTTCATCCGGTAGCCGGACGCTTCGATGCTGTCCGTTCACCGAAAGGAGTGACAGCAATCGTAGACTATGCACATACACCGGATGCGCTTATCAATGTATTGAATGCGATACACGGAGTGCTCGAAGGCAAAGGAAAAGTAATCACTGTGGTAGGTGCCGGTGGCAACCGCGACAAGGGCAAACGTCCTATCATGGCAAAAGAAGCAGCCAAAGCCAGTGACCGTGTGATTATCACCTCGGATAATCCCCGTTTTGAAGAGCCGCAGGACATCATCAACGATATGCTGGCAGGACTGGACGCGGAAGATATGAGAAAGACATTAAGCATTGCCGACCGTAAGGAAGCGATTCGTACTGCTTGTATGTTGGCAGAAAAGGGAGATGTAATTCTTGTTGCCGGAAAAGGGCACGAAAATTATCAGGAGATAAAAGGAGTGAAACATCATTTTGATGATAAGGAGATATTAAAGGAGATTTTTAAATAATGAAAACAATGTGCTCATACGCCAATATGCGGTTCGGCTTCGCAAACCGTCCGTAAGGAAACCGGCATATCGACACATTAATAAATTGACAATTTATTTATCATGTTATACTATCTGTTTGAATGGCTGCATAAGCTCAATTTTCCCGGGGCGGGAATGTTCGGTTACACCTCATTCCGTGCCTTAATGGCGGTCCTCATCGCATTGCTTATTTCAAGTATATGGGGTGACAAATTCATCAACCTTCTGAAGAAGAAGCAAATCACGGAGACACAACGTGATGCGAAGATTGACCCGTTCGGTGTCAACAAGGTAGGTGTGCCGAGTATGGGAGGAGTGATTATTATCGTAGCTATTCTCATTCCTTGCCTGTTGCTGGGTAAGTTGCACAATATATATATGATATTAATGTTGATTACAACTGTATGGTTGGGATCACTCGGATTTGCCGACGACTACATCAAGATCTTCCGCAAGAACAAGGAAGGTTTGCATGGTAAGTTTAAAATTATCGGGCAAGTAGGTTTGGGATTAATTGTCGGACTTACCTTGTATTTAAGTCCGGATGTGGTAATCCGTGAAAATATCGAAGTACATACTCCGGGACAGGAGATGGAAGTGATACACGGAACGAATGACTTGAAATCGACTCAAACAACGATTCCTTTCTTCAAGAGCAATAACCTCGACTATGCCGATCTGGTCTCTTTCATGGGTGAACACGCGCAGACAGCCGGGTGGATATTGTTCGTTATCATCACAATCTTCGTGGTGACCGCCGTATCAAACGGTGCCAACCTGAATGACGGAATGGATGGAATGGCCGCAGGTAATTCCGCCATAATCGGCGCCACCCTCGGTATCCTGGCATACGTATCGTCGCACATCGAGTTTGCAAGTTATCTGAACATTATGTATATTCCGGGGTCGGAAGAACTCGTAATTTATATCTGCGCCTTCATCGGTGCATTGATCGGCTTCCTGTGGTATAACGCTTATCCGGCACAAGTATTTATGGGAGATACGGGTAGCCTCACTATCGGTGGTATCATTGCCGTTTTCGCTATCATCATCCACAAAGAATTACTCATACCGATTCTTTGCGGTGTATTCCTGGTAGAGAATTTATCGGCTATCCTGCAACGGGTTTACTACAAGCTGGGAAAACGGAAAGGAGTGAAGCAGCGGTTATTCAAACGGGCACCGATCCACGACCATTTCCGTACTTCCATGAGCCTGATAGAACCGGGATGTACAGTGAAATTTACCAAGCCCGACCAATTGTTTCACGAATCAAAGATTACCGTCCGTTTCTGGATTGTAACGATTGTGCTGGCAGCAATAACAATAATAACGCTTAAGATAAGATAACCTCCGGCCCTTGTCGGTTGTCGGAAGCGGGTTTCCGTTCGGAAATCCAACGATATATAGAGAGTATTAACCCGATTATTAACTTTTAAAAGATGTGCCCAACGAGTAAGCAACTCAGCATATTGGAAACAAGAGCACATTATTGTAGATGAAAAGAATTGTAATATTAGGAGCTGGCGAAAGCGGCGCAGGTGCAGCCGTGCTTGCCAAAGTTAAAGGATTTGAGACATTTGTTTCGGACATGTCCGCTATCAAGGACAAGTATAAGGAACTTCTGGACAGCCACGCTATTGCCTGGGAAGAAGGACACCACACCGAAGAACTCATTCTGAATGCCGATGAGGTTGTCAAAAGCCCCGGTATCCCGAATGACGCTCCACTCATCCTGAAACTGAAAGCTCAAGGAACGCCGGTTATCTCAGAAATTGAGTTTGCCGGACGCTATACTGATGCCAAAATGATTTGCATCACCGGTTCTAACGGAAAAACAACCACCACTTCCCTGATTTACCATATTTTCAAGAGTGCAGGTCTGAATGTAGGTTTGGCAGGCAACATTGGCAAGAGCCTTGCTTTGCAGGTAGCCGAAGATCATCATGACTATTATATCATCGAATTGAGTTCTTTCCAGTTGGACAATATGTATAACTTCCGTGCGAATATCGCCGTATTGATGAATATCACACCGGATCATCTGGACCGCTACGACCACTGTATGCAGAATTACATTGATGCCAAATTCCGCATTACACAAAACCAGACACCGGACGACGCCTTCATCTTCTGGAATGACGACCCTATCATCAGACACGAGCTTGCCAAGCACGGTCTGAAAGCTCATTTGTATCCTTTTGCTGCCGTCAAAGAGGACGGAGCTATTGCCTATGTAGAAGACCATGAGGTAAAAATCACCGAACCGATTGCCTTTAACATGGAACAGGAAGAACTGGCATTGACAGGACAGCATAATTTATATAACTCATTAGCTGCCGGTATCTCGGCAAACCTGGCCGGCATTGCCAAAGAGAACATCCGCAAAGCTCTCTCCGACTTCAGGGGAGTGGAACATCGGTTGGAAAAAGTGGCGCGTGTCCGCGGCATTGATTTTATCAATGACTCAAAAGCGACGAATGTCAACTCCTGCTGGTATGCCCTGCAAAGCATGACTACCAAAACGGTATTGATTCTCGGCGGCAAAGACAAAGGCAACGACTATACTGAGATCGAGGATTTGGTACGTGAAAAGTGCTCTGCCCTGGTATACCTGGGACTCCACAACGAGAAACTCCATGACTTCTTCGACCGCTTCGGTTTGCCCGTAGCTGATGTACAAACCGGAATGAAGGATGCCGTAGAAGCAGCCTACAAACTGGCAAAGAAAGGTGAAACCGTATTATTAAGCCCTTGCTGCGCTTCTTTCGACCTCTTCAACAGTTATGAAGACCGTGGCGACCAGTTCAAGAAATACGTAAGGGAGTTGTAATACGAAGAAAGCCGTAATGTTGTAATCAATAATTCGTAATAGACAAAGTGGATTTATTAAAGAACATATTCAAAGGCGACAAGGTAATCTGGATTATTTTCCTCTGTCTCTGCCTCATCTCAATCATTGAGGTGTTTTCGGCAGCTTCGACACTGACCTACAAAAGTGGTGACCACTGGGGACCGATTACACAGCATTCCATCATCCTAATGGTAGGTGCCGTAGTAGTGGTGTTTCTGCACAATGTCCCCTACAAATGGTTTCAGGTATTTCCGGTATTTCTATATCCGGTTTCCCTTGTTCTATTGGCATTCGTCACGTTAATGGGTATCATTACGGGCGACCGTGTCAACGGAGCAGCCCGCTGGATGACTTTCATGGGATTACAGTTCCAACCGTCGGAACTAGCCAAAATGGCTGTCATCATTGCAGTTTCGTTTATCCTGTCGAAGAAACAGGATGAATATGGCGCCAATCCCAAAGCCTTTAAATACATCATGATTCTTACCGGACTGGTCTTCATACTTATTGCACCGGAAAACCTGTCAACGGCTATGCTGTTATTCGGTGTAGTGTGCATGATGATGTTCATCGGACGGGTATCTGCAAAAAAACTGTTCGGAATGCTGGGATTGCTGGCACTTGTAGGTGGGGTCGCCGTAGGAATACTAATGGCTATCCCTGCCAAGACACTGCACAACACTCCGGGACTCCACCGTTTCGAAACCTGGCAGAACCGTGTTTCCGGCTTCTTCGATAAGGAAGAGGTTCCCGCCGCCAAGTTCGATATTGATAAAGACGCACAGATTGCACATGCACGTATTGCCATTGCCACCAGCCACGTAGTAGGCAAAGGTCCGGGAAACTCCATACAACGCGACTTCCTCAGCCAGGCTTTTTCTGACTTTATCTTCGCTATTGTAGTCGAAGAAATGGGACTGATAGGAGGCATATTCGTGGTCTTCCTTTATCTATGGCTATTGATGCGCGCCGGACGAATCGCACAGAAATGCGAACGGACTTTCCCCGCCTTCCTCGTCATGGGTATTGCCTTACTGCTAGTATCACAGGCCATATTGAACATGATGGTTGCCGTCGGACTATTCCCCGTCACGGGACAGCCGTTGCCTCTGGTCAGCAAGGGAGGAACAAGTACGTTGATTAACTGCGCTTATATCGGAATGATATTAAGCGTGAGCCGATATACCGCTCATCTGGAAGAACAGAAAGAGCATGATGCACAACTTCAACTGCAAATTGAAACAAATGCCGCAGATTCCGAAGCACAGGCGGCTGCCGAACCGACAGCACAGATTCTGAACAGCGACGCCAAGTTTGAAGATGAAAATGATATCAATAAAGGGTGAACAAGATCTGTAAACGATGAATGGTGAATGATGAACGGTAAACGGAGAACAACGGATAGAAGAAAGGATTATTATGGAAAAAGAACTTAGAATCATCATTAGCGGTGGAGGTACAGGAGGACATATTTTCCCGGCTGTTTCCATTGCGAACGCTATAACGGAACTGCGTCCTGACGCAAAGATACTCTTTGTAGGAGCCGAAGGGCGTATGGAGATGCAGCGGGTTCCCGATGCAGGCTACGAAATCATCGGTCTGCCGATAGCGGGATTTGACCGCAAACGCTTATGGAAGAATGTAGCTGTACTCGTGAAGTTGGCACGCAGCCAATGGAAAGCACGAAGCATTATCAAAAACTTCCGCCCGCAAGTGGCAGTCGGTGTAGGCGGATACGCCAGTGGTCCTACATTAAAGACAGCCGGCATGATGGGAGTTCCTACTTTAATCCAAGAACAGAACTCGTATGCAGGAGTTACCAATAAGTTGCTTGCACAGAAAGCGAGAAAGATTTGCGTTGCTTATGACGGAATGGAGAAGTTCTTCCCTGCCGACAAGATTATCATGACGGGAAATCCGGTCCGCCAGAATCTGACGAAGGACATACCTTCTAAAGAGGATGCACTACACTCTTTCCACTTACAGCCGGATAAAAAAACAATCCTGATTGTAGGCGGCAGCTTAGGAGCAGGTACTATCAACAAAACGCTGACCACCGGACTGTCTGCTATCAAAGAGAACAGTGATGTCCAGTTTATCTGGCAAACCGGGAAATACTATTATCCGCAAGTAACGGAAGCCGTAAAAGCGGCGGGAGAAAACCCGAATTTATATGTGACGGATTTCATCAAGGATATGGCAGCAGCGTATGCAGCGGCCGATCTTGTAATCTCCCGTGCCGGAGCCGGTTCTATTTCCGAATTCTGCCTTTTGCACAAGCCGGTTATCCTGGTACCTTCGCCCAACGTAGCAGAAGACCACCAGACCAAAAACGCACTGGCATTGGTAAACAAGCAAGCGGCCATTTATGTAAAAGACAGTGAAGCGGAAACCAATTTATTGGATGTAGCCCTGTCTACAGTCAAAGATGAACAGAAACTGAAAGAACTAAGTGAAAATATTGCCAGATTAGCTTTACCCGATTCTGCAAAAATCATTGCACAGGAGGTTATCAAACTGGCGGAAAAAGAATAATAAAAAAAGCAATGAATATAGAAACGATAAAATCAGTCTATTTCGTAGGTGCCGGCGGCATCGGAATGAGTGCACTTGTACGTTACTTCCTTTTCAAAGGCAAAGTAGTGGCAGGCTACGACCGTACCCCTACTCCACTGACTGAAACCCTGATCGCCGAAGGCGCACAAATACATTACGAAGAAAACATCGACCTGATTCCGGAAGCCTGTAAGGACAAGGAAAGTACGCTCGTCGTATTCACTCCCGCCGTTCCGCAGGAACACGAAGAACTGGTTTATTTCCGTAACAACGGATTCGAAATACAGAAACGCGCCCAAGTGCTGGGAACAATCACTCATTCGAGCAAAGGCTTATGCGTAGCAGGAACTCATGGCAAGACCACCACGTCGACCATGACTGCCCACCTGCTCCACCAGTCGCACGTGGAATGTACCGCCTTCCTCGGAGGAATCTCAAAGAACTACGGCACCAACTTGCTGCTTTCTCAAAAAAGCCCTTACACGGTCATTGAAGCAGACGAGTTCGACCGTTCTTTCCATTGGCTATCCCCTTATATGTCCGTTATCACGGCCACAGATCCCGACCATTTGGATATTTACGGTACAGAACAGGCCTATCTGGAAAGTTTCGAGCATTACACAACTCTCATTCAACCGGGCGGCGCATTGATTATCCGTAAAGGCATCTCCCTACAACCGAAAGTGCAACCCGGCGTCCGTGTCTATAACTATTCACGTGACGAAGGAGACTTCCATGCCGAAAACATCCGCATCGGAAACGGAGAAATATTCATCGACTTCGTAGCCCCGGATACCCGGATCAACGACATCCAGTTAGGAATCCCGGTAAGTATCAACATTGAGAACGGAGTAGCTGCCATGGCATTGGCACACCTGAACGGAGTGACCGATGAAGAAATCAAAAAAGGCATGGCCAGCTTCCGCGGAGTAGACCGCCGGTTCGACTTCAAGATAAAGAACGACCGGGTAGTCTTCCTGAGCGACTATGCACATCATCCCTCTGAAATCAAACAGAGCGTGTTGTCCATGCGCGAACTCTATAAGGACAAGAAGATCACAGCTATCTTCCAGCCACATCTATATACCCGCACACGCGACTTTTATCAAGACTTTGCCGACAGCCTCTCGCTGCTCGACGAAGTAATTCTGGTAGATATCTATCCGGCACGCGAAGCACCGATTCCGGGCATCACCAGCAAACTGATTTATGATAACCTCCGCCCGGGTATCGAAAAAAGTATGTGTAAAAAAGAAGATATACTGAACATTCTGAAAGATAAAAACATTGAAGTATTAATTACTCTGGGAGCAGGAGACATCGACAACTATGTCCCCGAAATATGTAAAATCCTCGAAAACCGATAAAGCTTATGGTAAAGAGAGTCCTTCTATCCATTGTCATGCTGGCGCTCATAGCCTACCTTATCGTAGCTATCACCGCCTTCAACCGCAAGCCTGCCGACCAGACCTGCCGTGACATGGAACTTGTCATCAAGGATACCGCTTACGCCGGCTTCATCACTAAAGACGAGCTGAAAGGGATCCTTCAGCAAAAAGGGATCTACCCTATCGGAAAGAAAATGGAACGTATCTCTACCAAATCATTGGAACGGGAACTGAGCAAGCACCCGCTCATCGACCAGGCAGAGTGTTACAAAACTCCCAGCGGCAAAGTTTGCGTAGAAGTAACCCAACGCATCCCTATCCTCCGGGTGATGAGTTCCAACGGCGAGAATTACTATCTCGACAACAAAGGAACTGTGATGCCGCCGGAGGCAAAATGCGTCGCCCACCGGGTAATTGTCACCGGAAACGTAGAAAAGTCGTTTGCAATGAAGGATTTATATAAGTTTGGTGTATTTTTGCATAACAATAAGTTCTGGGATGCTCTGATAGAACAAATCCACGTGTTGCCCGACCGCAACATCGAACTGGTTCCCCGTGTGGGAGACCACCTCGTCTATCTCGGCAAACTGGACAACTTTGAAGACAAGCTGGCACGTCTGAAAGAGTTTTATAAGAAAGGACTCAATCAGGTAGGCTGGAATAAATATTCACGCATCAACCTCGAGTTCAGCAACCAGATAATTTGTACGAAACGAGAAAATAAAAAATAAAGAGATATGGCAACAACAGAATTTATCGCCGCTATTGAACTTGGTTCATCGAAGATAACCGGTGTGGCCGGAAAAAAGAACAGTGACGGAAGTATGCAGGTATTAGCGTATGCCCAGGAAGACTCTTCTACGTTTATCCGTAAAGGGGTGATCTTCAACCTGGACAAGACGGCGCAAAGCCTGACTTCTATCATTAACCGACTGGAAGGTGAGTTGAAGAACTCAATTGCCAAAGTATATGTAGGCATCGGCGGACAGTCACTCCGCACAGTCCGTAATGTAGTAAGTCGCGATCTGGAAGAAGAAGCTATCATATCGGAAGAACTCGTAAGCGCTATCGGCGACGAGAACATTGCCGTTCCGGTGGTCGACATGGATATATTGGACGTAGCCCCGCAGGAATACAAGGTCGGCAACAACCTGCAAGCCAATCCGGTGGGCCTGGTAGGTAGCCACATCGAGGGACGCTTCCTCAATATCGTAGCCCGCACCTCTGTCCGAAAGAATCTGGAGCACTGCTTCCAACAGGCGAAAATCGACATTGCCGACCAATTGATCGCTCCGTTGGTAACTGCCAATGCCGTACTGACCGAAAGCGAACGTCGTTCAGGTTGTGCGCTCGTTGACTTCGGAGCAGATACAACCACTATCTCTGTATATAAAAACAATATACTCCGCTTCCTGACAGTACTACCGTTGGGAGGAAACAGTATCACCCGTGACATCACTTCCCTGCAAATGGAGGAAGAAGAAGCGGAACGTCTGAAAAAAGCATACGGAGACGCCTTCTACGAGGAGGAGGAAGATCAGGAAGAAGCTACCTGCAAACTGGATGACGACAGCCGCACGATCAAAGTAAGCGACCTCAACAATATCGTCGAAGCCCGTGCAGAAGAAATCATTGCCAATGTTTGGAATCAGGTTCAGCTATCCGGCTACGAAGACAAGCTGCTGGCAGGAATCATCATGACAGGAGGAGCCGCCAACCTGAAGAATCTGGACGAAATGTTGCGCAAACGCAGCAAGATAGAAAAGATCAGAATGGCGAAACTTCCACGTAATACAGTCCATGCTCCAAGCAACGTACTGAAAAAGGATGGTTCGCAGAACACACTGTTCGGCCTCCTGTTCGAAGGAAACCAGAACTGTTGTCTGACGGAAACTGCTGCTCCGCAGTCTCCCGTAACTCCGAAACCGGAACCGGAAGTACACAAAACTGTCGATATGTTTGAGGACGACCAGGAACTGAAAGAACAAGCCCGCATCGCCCGGCTCAAGAAAGAGGAAGAAGAAAGAGAGGCCAAGATAGCAGCTAAGGAAGCAGAAAAACTTCGCAAGCAGAAGGAAAAAGAAGAGAAAGAAAGAAGGAAAAGAGAAGCCGGTCCGAGCTGGATTCAGCGCAAGATCGACTCGTTGACGAAAGAGATATTCTCTGACGACGACATGAAATAACTCTCCGAAACGAAGCTTGTAATTTATAATTAGTAATCAGCAATAACCTATAAGAATTATGGACGAGATAGTACAATTCGATTTCCCGACAGACTCACCGAAGATCATTAAAGTAATTGGTGTAGGTGGTGGTGGCGGTAACGCCGTAAACCACATGTACCGGGAAGGCATACATGACGTGACGTTCGTTCTTTGCAATACGGACAATCAGGCACTGGCGGAATCACCCGTTCCGGTGAAACTGCAACTGGGCCGTAGCATCACCCAAGGGCTTGGAGCCGGCAACCGTCCCGAACGGGCACGCGACGCCGCCGAAGAAAGTATAGAAGACATCCGCAACCAATTGAACGACGGCACCAAAATGGTATTTATCACCGCCGGAATGGGAGGAGGAACCGGAACCGGAGCCGCCCCCGTCATTGCCCGCATCGCGAAGGAAATGGATATTCTAACGGTCGGCATTGTCACCATTCCATTCATCTTCGAAGGAGAAAAGAAAATCATTCAGGCACTGGACGGCGTAGAACGCATTGCCCAACATGTTGATGCCTTACTGGTTATCAACAATGAACGCCTGCGCGAAATATATGCCGACCTTACTTTTATGAATGCTTTCGGCAAAGCTGATGACACACTTTCCATTGCTGCCAAGAGTATCGCCGAGATTATTACGATGCGTGGTACAGTCAACTTGGACTTTGCCGATGTGAAGACTATTTTGAAAGATGGTGGTGTGGCAATTATGAGTACCGGATTCGGCGAAGGTGAGAATCGTGTCACCAAAGCTATCGACGACGCCCTGCACTCTCCGCTGCTCAACAATAACGATATTTTCAATGCCAAGAAGGTAATGCTGAACGTTTCTTTCTGCCCGTCGTCCGAGTTGATGATGGAGGAGATGAACGAAATACACGAGTTCATGAGCAAATTCCGCGAAGGTGTGGAAGTCATCTGGGGGGTTGCTATTGACAATTCATTGGAAACGAAGGTTAAGATTACCGTACTTGCCACCGGATTCGGCGTAGAAGACGTTCCCGGCATGGATAGCTTGCACGCTGCACGCAGCCAGGAAGAGGAAGAACGCCAATTACAACTTGAAGAGGAAAAGGAGAAAAACAAAGAACGTATCCGCAAAGCATACGGAGAAAGCGCCAGCGGCATCGGCAGCAAGAGCTTACGCAAACGCCGCCACATCTACCTCTTTAATACAGAGGACTTGGATAACGATGATATCATCGCCATGGTAGAAGATTCTCCTACTTATCAGCGCGACAAGACGACTCTAACCAAAATCAGGACAAAAGCCGCCCTTGAAGAGGAAGTAGCTACGGAAGAAGCTATGGACGACAACGGAGTTATCACTTTCTAAATTAACTTATAACATAAAGATATGGATTTATTTGATCAGGTCAGCGAAGACATTAAAAACGCAATGAAGGCGAAAGACAAAGTAGCCCTCGAAACTTTGAGAAATATAAAGAAGTTCTTTTTGGAAGCAAAAACCGCTCCGGGTGCCAACGATACATTGACGGACGATGCAGCTCTGAAAATCATCCAGAAACTAGTGAAACAAGGAAAAGACTCTGCCGAAATTTATATAGGACAAGGACGTCAAGACCTTGCAGATACAGAATTGGCACAAGTCGCTGTAATGGAAAAGTTCCTTCCGAAACAAATGACCGCTGAAGAGCTGGAAGCTGCACTGAAGGAAATTATTGCCGAGACAGGTGCTACCAGTGGAAAAGACATGGGCAAAGTTATGGGAGTTGCCTCCAAAAAATTGGCAGGACTTGCGGAAGGACGTGCTATTTCTGCCAAAGTAAAAGAGCTTTTGGGATAAATTCCCACTCTTTACAAGAGATTTTATTGGTTCTTCGTCAAATTTGGTGGTAATTTAACCAGTCGGTGGTATCTCCATTCCCCTCCTTCGGGAAGGAGAATGTTGAATACTATCGATTATCAAATTATTATTTTCCTAATTAATTTTACCACCAAATTTGAAGCAGAACTATTTTATTTCAGTTTTATCTTGCACCTTACACTAATCATGGGTTATCTATTTGATTAATAGCAGCATAATCCAGTGCAAGATACCGTTGCAGATGTGTGCAAGATGTTTTTACCTTACACACATCTGCAACTTTTTTTTATAGTGGGAAAACTACTCCCACACTTACCTTCCCAATAAAGACATACGGATAAAGCATTAGTTCAGAGTGTTGAAACACTTTGTTTCAGCAGCTTGAAACAAAATGTTTAGTGCCTTGAAACAATATATTTATCGGTGTGAAACAAAGTGTTTCTCTACGGGAAACAAATCTTGGCATGGCTGATTAAACAGCCCCAACCGACATTCGCCGTTTCAAAACCCGACAGTAGCAATTATGATCCCTCAAATTAAAACAATCACCAATATAAGGAATCCATTCCTTTTAGTTATGGAGATAATGATAAAAATAATCGAACAAACTTATTTTCCTCATTATCAATCCGGAACAAAATTTCAGAAAAAATGTATGGTATCCGAAGATATTTCATAGGTGTTAACAACAAAAAAGATAACTACTTTGGTTATAGTCTCTGACTAATATGTAAAATAAACAAGCTTATGAAACAAAAAGGTAATAAAAAAGGGTTTACCGGATGTGCCCAAGCCTATATCCGGAAGTTACAAGAAGAAGGTCGCTTTTCGACAGCGCACGTATATAAAAATGCGGTTCTTTCATTCACCAAATTTTGCACTACTCCCAACATTGCATTCGGACAGATCACCCGCGATAATCTGAGACGATACGGACAGTATCTCTATGAACACGGGCTAAAGCCGAACACCGTATCGACATATATGCGTATGTTACGCAGTATATATAATCGTGGCGTAGAAGCAGGTATTGCCCGCTTCATTCCCCGGCTGTTCCGGGATGTGTACACAGGTGTAGATGTACGCCAAAAGAAAGCACTACCTGCCGGCGAATTGCATACGCTTCTCTATAAGCCTCCTCACTCCGAGCACCTGAAGCAGACACAAGCCATCGCACGGCTGATGTTTCAATTTTGCAGCATGCCATTCGCAGACTTCGCACATTTAGAGAAATCGGCATTAGAACATGGGATCCTCAGGTACAACCGCATAAAAACGGGTACGCCCATGAGCCTCGAAATTCTGGATGTATCAAAGCAAGAAATGAATAAGTTACGCAATAACAACTCACCGAAAGAAAATTATCCGGACTATCTATTTAATATAATGAAAGGTGACAAACAACGGAAAGATGAAGCTATTTATAAGGAATACCAGTCTGCACTCCGCCGGTTCAATAATCAACTGAAAAGCCTGTCAAGAGAATTACGCCTAAAATCAACCGTCACTTCATATACTCTACGACATTCCTGGGCAACAAACGCAAAATATCAAGGAATCTCCATTGAGATGATTAGCGAATCACTAGGACACAAATCCATAAGGACCACGCAGACTTATTTGAAGGGGTTCGGATTAAAAGAAAGGACAGAGGCCAACAAATTGAATTGTTCTTACATCGAATCTTATAAAGCAAGTAATTATTAACTCATAACACTCTAGATACAAACACTTTACCTTATCTGTTACTTCTTAGGTAACGGAATTCTGATATTAGGACATGAACGTGCAAAGTAAAAATAGGATAAAGACAGCGGTCTTTTATAAATAAAATATACTTAGCTGCTTTCGGATGGAAAATTGTTCGGTGGTCAGCAATAGAAAGTTGGAACATGAAAAGAAGAATGCTTCATGTTCTTGCCTGTTATTTTATTTTTTCAAAGAAAAAACTAAAATAAAGTATGATTCATTTGGATTGTGAGATTCTTTTTATATATCTTTGTGCCATATTTATATCCGTTACCTAAGAAGTAACAGATACACATAAACAAAAAATTATGACACACAAGCCTAAAATCAATAAATATCTGTGGCTATCTGCCGGCAAAAGTTGGAGATTTACGACAAGCACAAGACATAAGCTGGTCGTCCTTTTTGTCTTTGCTTTATGCATCCTGCCCGCAAACCTCTGCGGACAAAGTTTGGCCATCAAAAGCAATCTGCTTTATGACCTTACTACCTCACTCAATTTAGGAGGAGAAATCCGTTGTGACGATACACACACTTTCAGCCTTTCTGTCAATTACAACCCATGGAATTTCAGTGGAAACAAAAAGATGAAGCATTTCCTCGTGCAACCGGAATACCGCAAATGGCTGAACGAGGCATTTACAGGAAGTTTTATCGGCTTACAAGTTCACTACGCCTTATACAATTTTGGGGGAATGCTCCCTTGGGGATTCGGAAACGGGAAAATGCTGGGCATAGAAAACCGACAAATTGCCAACAACCGTTATCAAGGCAATCTGGCAGGATTCGGGATTTCCTACGGCTATCAATGGATGATTAGCCCGCAATGGAATATGGAAGCAGGAATATCGCTGGGATATGCCCATCTCAACTATAAACGATACGGACAACCCGCAGGTGCTCCCCTGATAGAAAAATCAAACTGTAACTATTGGGGGCCTACACAAATAGGGATATCAGTCGTGTATTTCATCCAATAATTCAACCTAATAAACGCATAAAATGAAAACGAAAACATTCATCCTACTCAGCTTATTGATATGCAATCTGCTTCCGGCCCAAAACGTCAAGCTGGATATCAAACCCCACTTCCTCGGAGTACGGGCAGACTCATTATTCGTATCAATGGACATATCAGTAGAAATAGAGGACATGAACCCGAAAAACGCCGTCATACTGACCCCCATTCTAACCGGGCAAGACCGGAAAATATTATTACCGGCCATACAACTGAACGGTAAACAGAAACAAAAATTATATGTACGCAACCAGATACTACGTAAAAAGAAAAACAGTAAGGAAAGCAATACAGCATACCTTGTGACAGGCATTGATGATGAACATTCGCGTACCATAGCCTATCAAACCTCACTACCGGCAGAGCAGTGGATGAATGATGCCGCGCTCTATCTGAGAAGAACGATTGTCAGACCGGAAAGCGAACAGACTCTAAAAGATACATTAATTCTCGCACCACAATATGCAGTGCTTCCACCCAATGTAACGGCAACCGATATACCGGCTCAGGAAATATCTGCCACGACGATGTCCACCAATAGTATGCCCTCCATTTCGCCTACTCCGGTTAATAAAAAACTGAAGTATAAAGGTTCATATATTTCTCCGGCTTCGGACGACGTAGATATCCGCAATCAAAAAGAACTGAACTTCAATCTTGAAGAGGCCAAAATTATGGCTGATATCAATCCGCAGATGTTATCGCTCCGTGAATTATATACGGTAGCATTGTCATACGCGGACAATAAAACGAAATTCTATCAGATTATCAATATCAGTGTCAAGCTGTATCCCGTACATCCCGTTGCCAACCTTAATGCCGCTGCCGCCGCCATTGAACAGGGAGATACGAAATCGGCAAGCAAATTCCTTTCAATGGCACTACACGAGGGACTGGCCTATAAAAGTTGCCGGGGAGTATATGAATTGATGACCGGAAACACGTATGAAGGTATCCGTATATTGAAAGCAGCCAAAGCTGAAGGTTCTGAAGAAGCCGCATATAATCTGAATGTTTTTTTTGAGAACAATAAACGTCCTTAACCGGCAGACACAATGAGATATTTCATAACCCTACTCATATTATTTGGTTGTCTTGACGGCTATTCACAGAAAGTAGCCGTCAGGCTCAATGCGCTTCCGGCAACAGACGGAGCCTTCGGAGCCGGAGTCTCTTATGGGATAGGGAATAAAAGCACTGTCGAGTTGGCCGGAAGCTTACGGCCATGGAAGCGAAGCGAAATGTACGTGAACCGTTACTGGTTGATACAACCTGAATATAAATACTGGACTTGTCAAAAGTTCAACGGATTTTTCTGGGGAGGGTATCTCAATGGAGCGCAATTCAACGTCGGAGGGAAAAAACTACCTTTCGGCATATTCGCTGACCTCAAGAAATATCGGTACGAGGGCTGGCTCATCGGGGGTGGCATCAGTTGCGGATACCACTGGATGCTAAATGACCACTGGAACGTAGAAACGAGTCTCGGAGTAGGATATGATTTCATCCGTTACAAGCAGTATAATTGTGTCAGGAAATGTGCAGGACTACGCAATAAAGGACAGTATCATTATATAGGGCCCAGCAAAGCCTCTGTAAGCTTAGTTTATCTATTTTAAAGAGAAGAACAGTATGAGAAGTATATGGAAAGTTTGGTTTTCAAAACGAAGAAAGATTTATTTTCGGATAGCACGCAAATTCCATACTACCCCATGGAAAGTCTATCGGTTGGGACATGGTGGAATGAGCAAGAATAAGAAAGATATAAAAATATTGGAAGAGTTACAACGATATGGAGTAATCTCCTATATCTACCCTTGGTGATATTATCACATAAAAATGAAAAAATATAGTTTACTACAAGTATGAAAACAGGAGGTTTTTTTATTATTACGATTATTCTATCCCTTTCGATACAGGCTCAAACGGTTGTAACGAAAGAGACAGGAACTATTCGTCCAACTTCCTCCAGTTTGTATAAGGCGGGGAAAGAACTGGTGGTTTCTATTTCAATAGATATCACACGGGATCTCTCGTCCAATGAATCAATGGTACTGGTTCCTATTGTCTGCGATACTCTGGAACATCGGTTGAAACTGCCTCCGATTTATATCAACAGCCGGAAACAACATATTGTTTTCCTACGGGAGACAAGTAAAAAAGAAAAGTCTGCTCAAGCATTACAAAGGAAAAACGGGAATAAGCAGACGATGCATTATTTGCAATCCGTTCCATTCGAGCAATGGATGAATCAGGCTACCCTCTCGCTAATAGAGAAGAGTTGCGGCTGTGGCATTCCCGACGCGGAAGATTTCATCTGCATTGCCCGTTTACATCCACGGCCTACATTCGTTCCGCAACTTGCCTTCCTGACCCCGCAAGTTGAAACATCAAAGATCAGAACGGAAAAAGGTTCCGCATTCATTGATTTTCCTGTCAATGTAACTGCTATTCATAAAGAATTCAGCAATAACGTAATAGAACTGAATAAGATCATTGAAACAATCAACACTGTAAAAAACGACAGCAATGTAAGCATCACACGCATCAGCATTCATGGATATGCATCACCTGACGGTCCGCTTCAACTAAACGAGCGACTGGCTCGCGAACGTACCCGGACCTTGAAGGAATATGTATCCCAACTATATCCATTCGACGGCAAATACATACATACGACCTACACACCTGAAGACTGGGAGGGTTTTGAGGCACTTCTTAGCGACACAACTTTTCAAGACAAAGAAGCTATCATGAAAATTGTGACAAGCAATATGCATCCCGACCGTAAAGAAGAAATAATAAGAATGAGGTTTCCGGCATTCTACCGTTTTGTATTGAAACACTGGTTTGTCATACTGAGACATTCCGACTATACCGTCGAGTACCACGTACGTCCGTTTACAATAGAAGAATCACAAAAAGTATTCGATACAAATCCTAAAAATCTCAGTTTGGAAGAGATGTTTCGTCTCGCACTCACATATACACCGGGAAGTGCAACTTACAACAAGATTTTTATGACTGCCGTACAATTGTTTCCGGACAATCCTACGGCCAATCTGAATGCTGCCTGTATAGCATTGATACAAAAAGACACAAAAACCGCAGCCGTCTTTCTCGAAAAAGCTCCGCCATTACCGGAAACGACGCTGGCCAAAGGTGTCTTATGTTTCCTGCAAGGCAACTATAAAGAAGCAGAGGCACTATTCCGGCAGTCGAAAGACGCAGGACTGTTACAAGCCGACGATAACTTAAAACAGATTTTAGAAGTAAAATAATTATTCAATTAAACTCAAAACAAAATGAAAAGATTCACACAACTAATGTCACTGTTGTTTATGGCAGCAGTCACACAGTACAGTTGCATCAATGATGCAGATGTAGCTTTTTCCGATGAGAGCCACACGGATTCAAACGGCAATCTTGCCCTATTCTTTGAAATCCCCAATGAGAACCACACCCGCAGCGCCGAATCATCAGGCGTGACAGAGACTGGCTCAAAGGATGAATATGCAGTAAAAAGTCTGACAGTCTATCTGTTCGATTCGACCACTAAAAGTCTGAAAGACCAACAAGAACTGAAGAACATCAGACAGGTCAAAGGAGAAGGGGAAAATATACAGTATACCGCTGACAGAATTACCGTAAATCCGGGTACATACAATATCTTTGCCATTGCCAACGGGAAAGCAATCACCAAAGAAATCACCATGCAAGACGATTTCTTAAATGCTGTCGATGAAGTAACGTACAGTACAGGAAAGATTCCAAATGTACCCACAGAGGGCTTTGTTATGACAAACCGTGGTGCAGCCAACCTGAACATAGAGATAAGCAAGCCTACTGACTCGGACAAGATAACCAATGTATCTATCGGTCTTGAGCGTGCCGTTGCCAAAATCGAACTGACCCAAAAACAAGAGACTTTTCCCCTGAAAGATCCCAACGGAGAGGTGTATTGTACCATAAAACTCAACACATTCAGAATGTTGAACCTGGCAACTAAATTCTACACATTCCGCCACACAGCCACATTGAATAGCTTTCAGGAGCCGGCTTCGTATACGGAAGAAAACTTTGGTGACATTCCCGATGTCAACGGTTATCTAATCGATCCTTATTTCTTCAAGAAAACAGTGGAAGGTGCCAAAGATTTCACAAATGCCGACGGTTTCTTCGCACAAGCATTAGTAGATACTGACATCAACGACAATAACTGGGCAGGTATGGCACCAGCCAATAGCTGGTCATACATTTACTGTCTGGAGAACTGTATGTTCGTTGATGCACAATTGAATGCATACAGTACCGGAGTAATGTTCAAAGCCAACATGGACATCGCCACTAACCGCGTTTTCGACGAAAATGGTACCAATATAAACAATCCGTCCAACTGGCCTACCAAGATGTTCTATTTCAATTATAACTTCTACATCAGTGTAGATGCAATACGTAAACAGGTTCTGAATAACTTACCGTCAGATGTCACAGACGATTCGGACACAGAGACTCTTGCCAAATACAGTATCAAACGTTTCCAGAAAACAGAAAACTACTCATGTTACTACAACTACTGGATCAAGCACGAGGATAATTATGAATCTACAGAAATGGGTGTAATGGAATTCGGTATTGTCCGTAATAATATATATCGTCTGTCTGTCAGCAAAGTGGCAGGACTCGGTAGTGGAGATCCTTACATTGAGCCGGAACAACCGGACGAATATAAGGCCGAACTGGACATCAATATCAATGTTTTTCCATGGGCCGTACGTAATCAAGATGTAGAACTTGAATAAGTAGTACCGGCCAACTGAATTAAAATCATCATAAATGCGTTCATTTCTACTACATATTATCTGCATTGTCGCGTTGTTCTCGTCCTGTGATTGGGTGAATGACGATTTATCAGACTGTCCTACAGGAACTTGGTTAAAGATATCATATACCTATAATATCCTGAACGTGGACGCTGCATCTACGCAGGTAGGCGACATTACCATTCTTGCCTTCGACAAGAATGACAAGTATGTGGATCGATTGGACGTAGACAGTATAACATTACATCAAGGCTACTGCATGGTAAGACTACCGTTTCCCGAAGAAACTTATCACCTGCTTATATGGGGAGGGATATCCGGCTACCAGTATCAGCTCCCGAATCTCAAGGCTGGACAAACTGAACGGAAATCTCTGAATATATCGCTGGCATGTGACAATAAGAATCAGTTTAACAGGAAACTGAATGCACTCTTTCACAGTAGCCTTGAAAATATTACTATCAGTGAAGAATATCAGGTCATCACTGCCGGACTGGTGAAAAATACGAATTACTTCTCGTGTATCCTACAGGATGAGAACAATCTTCCTCTACGACAAGAGGACTTCGCTTTCACCCTAGAATCCACCAACGGTGTAATAGACTATACAAATACTCCTGTCGGCACAACTCCGACTTGTTATCTTCCATATCGACAGGAACTGTCTCTGACTTCCGAACAAATCCCCATCATTCACGCCAGATTAAATACACTGCGCATCATGAAGGGAGACGACACAACATTATCAATAAAACATACACCAAGCGGGAAAACTATTCTGCACCTACCACTCACCCAATATTTATTGTTATCAAAAAATTATCCTAATAACATAGGTGACATAAGTGATCAAGAATATCTTGACCGAGAAGATTCTTACACACTCATGTTCTTTATACAATCATCGGACACGGGGATTCCGAGGATTCCAACAATGAAAGTAAACGACTGGATTATACGTCTGAATGATTCTGAACTAGGATCATAGAAAATTAAGAAATAAGTATTTATACAACATAATATAGGTGAGATGTAAAAAAGGCTACTGTGAAGTACCCAAGCGGGCTTTTGCCCTCATAGCATATAAATATTCCCACTCAAATAAAACGGCATAATCTTTGAGAAACCGTTTTATTCATTGTTTGTTTTGTTTGTATTAAGTGCATCCATTCCAAGAGAGGAACGGATGCACTGTTTGTTTTATAGATGACTAGAATATCAAAGCCTTATCAACTTCTGAAATAATAGAATTAAAGAAGCTATATGAAAACAATACAGCCTTTCATCTTTTGTCATGGAACCGATATCCAAGCCCCAGCATCAGATTGTTGGGATCCTTAAACTTGCTCAACTGGTATCCAACGTGCAGGAACAAGTGGCGTGTGACATAAGTTTTGAGAGCTAGAATCTGGTAGAATCCCTGCGTATCATCTCCATGGCATACCAGATTCCGTCCTAGCCCGGCATTGATTGAGAAAATGGGCATTACCAGTTCTGCACGGAGGGACAACCCCACTGCAAATTGCTCACGAAAAGGAGGACGATGAAACTTTAAATCGCCCGAATAACTTCCTTCCAATTTATAATCTTTGATATTGGCACTCTCGTCATACTGCGCATCCACAGAAAGGCCCGCCCGAAAATAGTTGTTGAAGTTATACATTGGAGCAAAGTTGAGACCTGCAATACCAAACGAACCGGGAACCAGACTCGGTATATTGTCCTTTACGAATCCCCTCTTACGAGTGGCACCGTATATTACCAGATCATAACTGACATGCGGCTTTATAAATACCCGCTTGGGGGATACTGTTCCGAGTGTCTCATCCGCATCTCCAAAGGTGCGTACAATGCCGACTCTCCCACCGATCACATTGAGTCCACCATTAGGATAATGCGTGTTTCCGTTAGAAAAATGTGTGAAGTCCACACCTGCGGCCAATTTCCATTGCGGATGAAGCTGCCAGTTCAAGATAAACCCCAGATTGATGTATGCATTGATTTTAGAACCGATAACCTCATTCTGCGGATTATATAGCCCGTCATATTTCTTCCAACCGAAAGAAGCACCGAAATTCCACTCGTAATCAAATGACAAGAGAGGCGAAAGTTGTACAATAGGTGCCCCCTGAAAAGCATATACCACCACCGGATTTCCAAGTTCAGCGGGAGAGTGGAAGGTATTATAAGATACACCTATCCCCTGATAGGCATGGGGGTACAGCCGGCCTAATCGGGAATCTTTATTGAACCGGAAAGCATACTTCAGATGTAGGGAAAGTGACTGGTCAATGGTCTTCTGCCGTGCATTATCTCCTTCCAGAAAGCTGTTTGTCGGAGCTACATACCCCGGACGAATATCAAAACCAATCTGATGCTTCACAATTGTCTGAGCCTTCAGATTCCCGCCAACTACAGAAATCGTCAACAGACAAATAATGTATAGTAACCGTCCGGTATTCATATCTTTAGTCATTTGATATTTTCTCGTGTTATGTAATATGCAGCAGGCATTTTACTTTGCAACGTGCCGTTTATGGTCCGCCGTTTCCCGGTCTTTGGGTGAACAGCATAGAGGGCGTATCTAGTTTCAAACCAGTAATACTCTATCAGCACAGTGATACGCTGGGTCGTATAAGGTGGAATAGAGACTTCTATCTGTTCCGTATTGGAAAAAGGTAATGTTTGCTGCTTGGAAGTATATCGCACCTGTTTACCGTTCATCTGCAAATGACCGTTTTCTACGCTTGGTATCTCTACTGTCAGGTTACTTTCTCCCAATAGTTGAAAAAGTTCCGGCATGTCGCTTCTGAACATCACTTCATGATAAACATTCTCGTAAGGAGACAGTAAACACGGATAGTCAATACCCCAGCCATTAGGTTGCACAAAACTCCTTTTTGCTTCGATTCTTTTCTCATAAGAATCCTCGTCTAAAGAATAATAAGTGATATGATCAATCACATACCTGTCCGATGGTGAAATATCAACGTATATCTCCTGAGACTCATATTCGTTGCTCACCGTGAGTTTGAATTGAAAGTGAGTAGAACGGGCATTCTCTTCTACTGCAATCTTCAGTTCCCGGGGATTACTACGTTCGATAGTGAAACCGATCAATTCCTCATTGCACACAATCTTACCCTGTCCTTTAAGGTATGGAAATTGGTCCGTTGTTATCAGATCACCATCCGCATCATACACTGCATACGAATAGGTAAAACCTTCATCATACGTATACACTCCCAATACGTCCCAATTGGAAGAAGCAAACCGAATGATTTTGGTATCGCCATTGCCATCCAAAGTCAGTTCGGAATCGGCAGACCGGAAATCGTCAACAAATACATCACCGTTACAACCATAAAACACCAATAGAATAAGAATATATTCCGTTAAGTTTATGAATATCTTCATGTTGTTTAGCTCTAGTCATTACATTGAGGACAAAAGTAATATATATTTTTAGAACTCAATGGCTTTAACCGATGTAAAAATATAACTAAAGTTACATACAACAAGCGAATAACAAATCTAATCAAACAATTCTTTCAGTACTTCCAGTGATTTCAAAGCCGGGAAATCCGGCAGATGCAAGCGATAATAGTCATTCATAATGGTCAGGCAACGAGCACGTTCCGCACGACTCATGCCGAAAAGATGCATTGTTTCATAATTCATGCGCATCAACTGGCGGAGTCGCCCTGCCTCCTCAGGATTAATATAGGAAGAATGCAGTTGGGGACGAATGGAAGTGAAACAGGCATTCAGCAAATCAAAATAATCGCCTGTATGGTAGTCTTCCAAATTAGGGTAAAGCCCCAAAAAGCGGGAAAGTCTCATCAAAAACACCAGATGAAAATTGGCAAAACCTCCCCCACACTCATCCAGCCAAATAATTGAATGTTGCAAATAAGCGAACAAAGGACGATTCTCTGCCTCCTCCCGAACTGCCCGATAGAGGAACTCTGACAAGAAAAGTGCCATTGAAGATTTATACGGGTCATAGGGAATAGAAGAAAAGGGATAAAAAGATTTCGCCTCCTTGATGCGATAAAGTGTCGCATTCGGACGATAATCGGCCTCAAACTCAATGAAAGACAACGGTTGGAACAGAACAGACTTCACTGCCGCCTTTCGCGAACGAGGTACTGCGACAAGAAACGAAGCCCTTCCGGACAACTCCGTATACATATCTACAATGATAGAAGTATCATTATATTTGAGCGTATGAAGAACTATTCCTTTTGTCTTTTGCAGCATATACTTGCATATTTCAATCCGGTAGCAAAACTACAAAAAAAATGCGACCAATGCCCTATTTCATCCTGAAACAGTCTTTTTAATCTTCCGTACTTTTAAGAATCCAAAACACATAATAACCAGAAGTAAACCAATGAGCCCCCCTCTTATGAGCCAGAAAGTGAATGTAGATTCTCCTTGGCCTACTTCATCTGTAAAGCCGAACTCACTTTTACATCCGGCTTCCTGAAGAATCTGTTGATAAAGCAGTTTCATATCGTAGGCCTTATCCGTAGCAATAAAGAATTTGCCACTCTCTATCTTACAATTCACATAAGGAGCTGTAAGAATGACACCATTGAATAAGAATCCGATATGCTTGCCTATTGACTTTTCCGTCGCTTCAGCCCAAGTCGTTTTATGAGAGTCGTCCAATACTCCGAGAATACGGTAAGCCATATTGTCCTCGTTCGAGTCCGACACTGAATCCAGTTTTATCCTTGCGAAATCTTTCACTGTCACAATCGGGTCTGCCGACAAACTGTCATGCTCCATATCAATCACATAATACCAGCCGTTAGGACGGACAGAAGTACTCTCAAATGAAGAAAAGCCGCACCAAAGAAGCAACAAAAAAAAGATAAATAAAATAGTTCTCATAATATATTTAATTTAGAGTGATTATCGGAAATAGTTAGTAAATAGGAACATAAGCTATTCAATCAGTTATTTTGTATCATATCTTCCAGCCTTCTCAATTCTTTATTCGCTTCAAGGAGTTGTCCCACTTTCCGATATAAATGCCGGAATACAAAGATATCAAGAATGACCAGCAACAACACAATACCTACAATAATACATCCCCGTACAAGAGTAGCATAAATGATGAACCAGGCAAGGAACGGAACAAAAGCAACATAAGTACTGATGTATCCCCAATAAAGCGATGATTTATACTGCAAAACATGAAGAATCTGGCGTTCCAAATCATATTTCATGCATCCTGCTTGTTTGAGTTTATAATACTGAAACAGATTTATCCCGAAGGGTACCGAGATGGCAATAAAGAATACTATATCCGACATGGCCAGGAAAAAGGGGTCAATCAGAATGTAAACTAAAACATTCAAAAACAAAAAAAACAGAATCCCCAGAGAGATCCGTTCATACCATAATAACCGGTTATAGCTGGTCATTCTCTTCTTTGCGAGCATTTCTTCAACTTGCTGCCTTTCGACAACTTCCTGACAGTTGATCTTATCATTAAATTGTCCCCATGCCTTTTTTAGTTCATCAAATTCCATATTATATTCTATTTATCGGTTCGACATCTTTTTCAGTTTCTCTTTAATACGATGAATACGGATGGCCACATTATTGCGACCCACTCCTACTATTTCCGCTATTTCATCATAACTTTTTTCATCCAACCAAAGCATAATATACATCTTATCTACATTATCTAATTGATGTATAAGCTGATACAGATGTTTCATGCATTCGTCATGTTCGCAATCATCCAGTATATCTATGTCTTGTTTCAATGGTACATAATCATAATTCTTCTTTTTCCGCAGGTTTGTGATGCAAGTGTTGAGTGTAATCCGATATATCCATGTGCTCACGCTACTATGACCTTTAAAGTTCCGAAAGCTCTTCCACAAACTAAGAACGACATCCTGATACAAATCATTAATATCATCATTGTCCCTCGCATACATAAAACATATCTTATAAATGATACGTTTGTTCTGCAATAGCATATCTATAAATTCTTTATTGTCATTCATCGTTCTTAGCATTTGTCCCGTTAGTCGTCAAAATAATCATTTAGTTACAAAGAGAAACATAAAAAACTGCATTTTTATGACTTTGCAGATTTCTTTTTTAAACCGGATTACATTCTTACAAAGAAAAAACAAGTTCGCGATTTAAATCGGAAATAAACTTTCCTATATATTAAGGTATACAAGTATATATACTTCCCGGTATTTTTAAGAGAGCGTACATTTTCTCACAAAAAAATCTGCCATTTATTCCACTGATTTTCAATATAAAACAAAACATCAAGAGAAAAAAACGACTATTTTATCGAAAAAAATTTAATGAATAGTTTGTCAGTTTCAAAAAAGTTCCTACCTTTGCATCCGCAATCGAGAAACAAACACTGATTCGAGAAAGCAAAATGCAGAAATGCAACAACAGGATGGCCCGTTCGTCTATCGGTTAGGACGCAAGATTTTCATTCTTGAAAGGGGGGTTCGATTCCCCCACGGGCTACAAGTAAAAAGAATAAAGAACTAAAAAAATAGATTAGTCGAAATGGCAAATCA
>NZ_MNQN01000041.1:0-39294 GCF_001915455.1 Bacteroides sp. 43_46
AATTGCAAAGTTTCTCTTTTTTCGTAGGCGCTCTAAGGATTTATCACTTATTTCGCTGCCAATAAATTTAGAGAATATGGGAAAAATTATTGCTTTGGCTAATCAAAAAGGTGGTGTAGGAAAAACAACGACTACGATCAATCTCGCAGCTTCGCTTGCTACACTCGAAAAAAAGGTACTCGTAGTAGACGCCGACCCGCAAGCTAATGCCTCCTCCGGTCTGGGAGTGGACATCAAGCAGTCGGAATGTACTATCTATGAATGTATCATTGACAGAGCCAACGTACAGGACGCTATCCATGACACCGAAATTGATTCTTTAAAAGTAATCTCTTCGCACATCAATCTTGTAGGAGCAGAGATTGAAATGCTGAACCTCCCAAACCGCGAAAAGATACTGAAAGAAGTACTTACTCCTTTGAAGAAAACTGTTCTCCTTCATTAGGACTTATTACAATCAATGCCCTGACGGCAGCCGATTCTGTGATTATCCCCGTGCAGGCCGAATATTTTGCTCTCGAAGGGATCAGCAAACTGCTGAACACAATCAAGATTATCAAGTCGAAATTGAATCCGGCATTGGAAATCGAAGGTTTCCTGCTGACGATGTACGATTCACGCCTGCGCCAGGCAAACCAAATCTACGATGAAGTAAAACGCCACTTCCAGGAACTGGTGTTCAACACCGTAATTCAACGAAATGTAAAACTGAGCGAGGCTCCCAGCTACGGTGTCCCGACTATTCTTTATGATGCGGACTCCACCGGTGCCAAGAACCACCTGGCTCTTGCTAAAGAGATTATTAACCGTAATAAATAAGTAACGAAGAAGATATGGCAACACAAAGAAGAAATGCATTAGGACGCGGACTTGACGCCTTGCTCTCAATGGATGATGTGAAAACCGAAGGTTCTTCTTCCATTAACGAAATAGAGTTAGCTAAGATTTCAGTCAACCCTAACCAGCCTCGCCGTGAGTTTGACGAAACGGCCTTGCAGGAACTGGCTGATTCAATAGCGGAAATAGGTATCATCCAACCGATCACTTTACGTAAGGTATCGGACAATGAATACCAAATTATCGCAGGTGAACGCCGCTACCGTGCTTCACAGAGAGCCGGATTAAAAACAATCCCTGCTTACATCCGCACAGCCGACGACGAAAACATGATGGAAATGGCGCTGATCGAGAATATCCAGCGTGAAGACCTGAATGCTGTAGAAATCGCATTGGCTTATCAACATCTGCTAGACCAATATGAACTGACCCAAGAACGCCTTAGCGAGCGTATCGGCAAGAACCGGACGACTATCGCCAATTACTTGCGTCTGCTCAAGCTACCCGCTCCTATCCAAATGGCGCTACAAAACAAGCAGTTAGACATGGGACATGCCCGTGCGTTGATTTCATTAGGCGACCCTAAACTACAAGTAAAAATATTCGAAGAAATACAAGAACACGGATATTCAGTCCGCAAAGTCGAAGAGATTGTAAAATCATTAAGTGAAGGTGAAGCTGTGAAAAGCGGTACGCGGAAAATAACTCCGAAACGTGCCAAACTTCCGGAAGAATTTAACTTACTGAAGCAACAACTTTCAGGCTTTTTCAGCACCAAGGTACAACTCACTTGCTCCGAAAAGGGGAAAGGGAAAATTAGTATTCCTTTCAGTAATGAGGAGGAACTGGAACGTATCATGGAAATCTTCGATACGCTAAAGAAATAAATGACAAGAAAAAACAAGAAATATCAGTTACTAATCAGCACCCTGCTTCTCTGTTTTTTACAGATGGCAGGGATTGATGTGTATGCACAAGCCCCTGTAACTCCAGTTCAGAAAGATACTACCATTACGCACCGAGAACCGCCAAAAGCCCGTGCACGAAGACATCGTGACCCTATGCAAGAGCAAGATTCATTGCGAAAAGACAGCATAATGTTACCACCTAAGCATCTTCAGTCTATTGACAGTTTATCGGCAGCTAAAATACAAGTAGCCGACAGCCTTGATGCAGCCAACAAAAAAGAACTGAAGAAGATAGAACAGCCGGCAGCCATTGTCGTGAATACCGATACGGTTCCGCCTCCATCCCAAGACATTAATAAAAAGATATTCGTACCTAATCCGACCAAAGCTACCTGGCTTGCCGTCGTATTCCCGGGTGGAGGACAGATTTACAACCGTAAATACTGGAAACTGCCTATTATATATGGAGGATTTGCCGGTTGTGCGTATGCCTTGAGTTGGAATGGCAAGATGTATAAAGACTATTCGCAAGCCTATCTGGACATTATGGACAGCAATCCAAACACTAAAAGTTATGAAGATCTGCTGCCCCCTAATTCCTCTTACAACGAGGAACAATTAAAAAGTACGTTAAAACGAAGAAAGGATATGTTCCGGCGTTACCGGGACCTTAGTATATTTGCATTTATCGGAGTTTACCTCATCTCTATCATTGACGCTTATGTAGATGCCGAGTTGTCCAACTTCGATATAACCCCCGACCTAAGTATGAAAGTGGAACCGGCAGTTATCGACAATAACAACCAGTTCCGTTCAAATAGTTTGAAAAGCAAATCGGTCGGCTTGCAATGCGTATTACGATTTTAAAAACACAATTTAGATTGATCTTATTATTGAAGCATGAAGAAATTAGTTAACTATTGTTCGATTATTCTTCTTTTACTATTGGCAACATCCCAAGTAAAAGCCCAAAGTGTAGATGTGGTGATTCGTGAAAATGGTACAGAACGTAAGGAAAGCATCGACCTGCCTATGAGTATGACTTATCCGCTCGACAGTTTGCTGAACGATTGGAAAGCCAAAAATTACATTGATCTGGGCAAAGATTGCAGCACGGCTGAAGTAAATCCTTTATTCAGTGATTCTGTTTACATGGACCGCCTCTCACGCATCCCGGCTATTATGGAAATGCCATACAACGACATTGTACGCAAATTCATAGATATGTATGCAGGACGCCTACGTAATCAAGTTTCTTTTATGCTGAGCGCCTGCAACTTCTATATGCCGATTTTCGAAGAAGCATTGGATGCATACGGACTTCCATTGGAACTTAAATATCTTCCTATCATTGAATCAGCTTTGAACCCTTCCGCCGTATCACGTGCCGGCGCATCAGGCTTGTGGCAATTCATGATCGGCACAGGTAAAATCTACGGTCTGGAGTCCAACAGTTTGGTAGATGAACGCCGTGACCCGATCAAAGCAACATGGGCTGCCGCACGTTATCTGAAAGAGATGTACGCCATTTACGGCGACTGGAACCTTGTAATTGCCGCCTACAACTGTGGTCCCGGCACAATCAACAAAGCAATCCGTCGCGCCAACGGTGAAACGGATTACTGGAAAATCTACAATTTATTACCCAAAGAAACACGTGGTTATGTACCTGCCTTTATTGCAGCCAACTATGTGATGACCTATTACTGCGACCACAATATTTGTCCAATGGAAACTAATATTCCGGCAAGCACAGACACTGTGCAAGTGAACAAGAACCTGCATTTCGAACAGATTGCCGATCTTTGTAATGTGCCATTGGATCAAATAAAGAGTTTGAATCCACAGTACAAGAAACAAGTTATCCCGGGTGACAGCAAGCCTTATACCCTGCGGTTGCCGATCGAAGCAATCAGCAATTTCATCGACAAACAAGATACAATCTATGCACATCGCTCGAATGAATTGTTCCGTAACCGAAAAACTGTTGCCGTAAAAGAGAATACACCTAGTACCCGCAAAGCTACAACAGCCGTTGCTGGAAAAGGAAAACTGTCTTACTACACAATAAAAAGTGGAGACACTCTGTCGACTATTGCCGGAAAATATGGTGTCAGTGTTAAGGATATACAGCGATGGAACGGAATGTCAAACACCAAGATTGCAGCAGGAAAACGATTGAAAATATACAAATAAACGGTATCCCGCTTGCACCGTTCGGAAATTTGCTTATTTTTGCAAAAGTAAGCAAGTGAAAGGATAACAATTATGGATAATCTGACCCCCAAAGAAATAGCTGATGAAGAGATGATCAATCAGGCGTTCCACGAACTGCTGAATGATTATCTCGCTACAAAACATCGCAAACGTGTTGAAATCATTACGAAGGCTTTCAACTTTGCCAATCAGGCGCACAAAGGAATCAAACGCCGTTCGGGCGAACCATATATTATGCACCCGATTGCTGTGGCGAGTATCGTATGCAACGAAATCGGTCTCGGATCGACTTCTATTTGTGCAGCGTTACTGCATGATGTAGTGGAAGACACCGATTATACGGTAGAAGATATCGAAAACATCTTTGGTCCAAAGATTGCCCAAATTGTAGATGGACTTACTAAAATATCCGGAGGTATCTTTGGCGACCGTGCCTCGGCACAAGCAGAGAATTTCAAAAAGTTACTGCTTACCATGTCGAACGATATCCGGGTGATCCTTATCAAAATAGCCGACCGCCTGCACAATATGCGTACCCTTGGTTCCATGTTGCCCAACAAGCAATACAAGATAGCCGGCGAAACTCTTTATATCTACGCTCCCCTTGCCAACCGTCTGGGGCTTTATAAAATAAAGACCGAACTCGAAAATCTAAGTTTCAAATACGAACATCCCGAAGAATATGCCGAGATAGAAGAAAAGTTGAATGCGACAGCAGCCGAACGCGACAAGGTATTCAACGATTTCACAGCTCCTATCCGTACACAACTCGATAAAATGGGATTGAAATACCGGATTCTCGCCCGCGTAAAATCAATCTACTCAATCTGGAACAAGATGCAGACCAAGCACGTTCCTTTCGAAGAAATCTACGACTTACTGGCCGTCCGTATTATTTTTGAGCCTCGCAACATAGAGGAGGAACTCAACGACTGTTTCGATATCTACGTCTCTATCTCCAAAATATACAAGCCTCATCCTGACCGCCTCCGTGACTGGGTAAGTCATCCGAAGGCAAATGGTTATCAGGCGTTGCACGTTACCCTGATGGGGAACAACGGGCAATGGATTGAAGTTCAGATTCGCAGCGAACGAATGAACGACGTTGCCGAACAAGGCTTCGCAGCTCACTGGAAATATAAAGAGGGAGGCGGCAGTGAGGACGAAGGCGAATTAGAGAAATGGCTGAAAACGATCAAGGAAATACTGGATGATCCGCAACCGGACGCTATCGACTTTCTGGATACAATAAAACTGAACCTCTTTGCTTCCGAAATATTTGTGTTTACACCGAAAGGGGAGTTAAAGACAATGCCGCAAAATTCAACAGCACTGGACTTTGCTTTCTCACTGCACACTGATATCGGCAGCCATTGTATCGGCGCCAAAGTCAATCATAAACTCGTACCACTAAGTCACAAGTTACAAAGTGGCGACCAGGTGGAGATTCTGACATCTAAATCGCAACGTGTACAACCGCAATGGGAGGTGTTTGCAACAACCGCCCGTGCCCGTGCCAAAATAGCCGCTATTCTGCGCAAAGAACGCAAAGTAAACCAAAAGCTTGGTGAAGAAATCCTTAGCGAATTTCTCAAAAAAGAGGAAATCCGTCCGGAAGATTCCGTGATTGAAAAATTGCGTAAATTGCATAATGCCAAAAACGAAGAGGAACTGCTGGCAGCTATCGGCAGCAAGGTTATCATTTTGGGAGAAGTGGACAAGAACGAACTGAAAGAAAAACAAACCAGCAACTGGAAGAAATACCTCACTTTCTCTTTCGGCAATACCAATAAAGAAAAGCCGGAAGAAAAAGAGCAACCTCAAGAGAAAGAAAAAATTAACCCGAAACAAATACTCAAACTGACGGAAGAAAGCCTTCAAAAGAAGTATATCATGGCAGAATGTTGTCATCCCATTCCGGGTGATGATGTTTTGGGATATGTCGATGAGAACGACCGGATTATTATCCACAAACGCCAATGTCCGGTTGCAGCCAAGCTGAAAAGCAGTTACGGTAACCGTATTCTGGCTACCGAATGGGATACCCACAAAGAACTCTCCTTCCTCGTCTATATATATATAAAAGGAATAGACAGTATGGGGCTTTTAAATGAAGTAACCCAAGTTATCTCCCGGCAACTGAATGTCAACATCCGCAAATTGACAATCGAAACCAACGATGGCATCTTCGAAGGAAAGATACAATTGTGGGTACATGATGTGGAAGACGTAAAGACAATCTGTAACAACCTGAAGAAGATTCAGAATATCAAGCAGGTAAACCGCGTAGAAGAATAGTCATCGAATTAAAATGTTTGCAAGTAGGGGCGAGAAAATTTACTCCCGCCCGTCGAGTTCCCGTTTGATTGCCAGCAACTCATCCTTTATCGCTTTGAGTCTGTTCACAATCTCATAATTGCGGACAGTAGCTTCTTTATTATCTTTCAACCGCTGTCTGGCACCCGGAAGGGTCATTCCTTTTTCCTTAACCAAATGATAAATTAGTCCGATCGTCTCCACATCTTCTTTGCGATACTGGCGTATCCCTCTTCCCGTTGTTTTGGGAGAGATCTGTGGAAACTCCTTTTCCCAGAAACGGAGCAAAGACTGATTGACACCAAACATATCGGCCACTTCACCTATTGAATAATACAGCTTTAATTCCTTATCCGTATTGAGCATAGCATTCTTTTGTTTCTTTAAAATTTAATCGAACACCTTACCATGGTTGGCAGCTAACTGTATCATCTTCTCATAATCTTCTGCACTCAGATCCATGAAATAATAGTTTACAGGATTCACCACCTGACCTTTCACGTGCACTTCATAATGAAGATGCGGTCCGGTACTCTTTCCCGTACTCCCCACCTTTCCGATAACTTCACCACGTACAACCCTCTTACCCACTTTCGTATTGAAACCTTGCAAGTGAGCATAGCGCGTCATATATCCAAAGCCATGATCTATCTCAATCGTATTACCGTATCCGGTTTCCCATCCCACTTTCACGACAGTTCCATCTCCGGTAGCATATACATCTGTCCCCGGATGAGCCGAAAAGTCCATACCGGAATGAAACTTCGTCGTTCCATAAATCGGATCGATACGCGTTCCATAACCGGAAGCGGTCTGACGAAGGTCTTTATTGGAAATAGGCTGAATGGCCGGAATACATTTCAACATCTCGTCATGGTTCTTGCACATATCCACCACATCATCAAAAGATTTGGATTGAATATACAGTCGTTTGGACAATACATCCAACTTTTGAGTGGTATTTACGACAAGCTTGGCATTGGCCAAGTCCATAAGTTCTTCATAACGGTTCGTACCTCCGTATCCTGCCTGACGAATAGCCGGAGAAACCGGGTCAGCTTGCAGAATCACGCGGTACAAGTTATCATCACGCTGCTGAATATCCTGAAGTACCCCCATGGCGTCATCCAAACGGCGGGAAAGTACATTATATTGCGCCTGTAAACGACTGTTTTCTATTCGCAATTCCTTTTCTGACGGTGAACCGAAGATAAAGAGCAACACGATGAAACAGCCTGCTCCCAGCCCCATACCGTAAAAGAGTCTGCGCAGGATACTGAGCGCACGCTGCCGTACAGTAGGATAAATTCGGTCATAAGTCTGGGTCTGTGGATTATAGATATAGTATACTTTGCGCATCTTTTTGGAAATATTTCGCTTGTTAATACGGCAAAAGTAATAAAAACAAGCTATCTTTGCACAGTTTTTTGAGAATATTAACCTCAACACCTCAACGATAGATATATAGAAGATATGTTGACTGCAAAAGAAATCAGAGATTCATTCAAGAATTTCTTTGAGTCGAAAGGACACCACATCGTTCCGTCGGCTCCCATGGTGATAAAAGACGACCCTACCCTGATGTTTACCAACGCGGGTATGAACCAGTTTAAAGATATTATTTTGGGTAACCACCCGGCGAAATACCAAAGAGTCGCGGACTCTCAGAAATGTCTGCGCGTAAGCGGAAAGCACAATGACCTGGAAGAAGTCGGACACGATACGTACCACCACACCATGTTTGAAATGCTCGGCAACTGGTCCTTCGGTGATTACTTCAAAAAAGAAGCAATCAACTGGGCATGGGAATACCTGGTAGAAGTACTGAAACTGAATCCGGAACATCTCTATGCCACTGTATTTGAAGGAAGCCCCGAAGAAGGACTGAGCCGTGACGACGAAGCCGCTTCTTACTGGGAGCAATTCCTACCGAAAGATCATATCATCAATGGCAACAAACACGATAACTTCTGGGAAATGGGTGATACAGGACCTTGCGGACCCTGTTCCGAAATTCATATCGACCTCCGTCCTGCTGAAGAACGTGCAAAAATCTCCGGTCGTGATCTAGTCAACCACGATCACCCGCAGGTAATTGAAATCTGGAACCTTGTATTTATGCAATATAACCGCAAAGCAGACAGTAGCCTCGAACCGCTTCCGGCAAAAGTAATTGACACCGGTATGGGATTTGAGCGTCTCTGTATGGCACTGCAAGGCAAAACGTCCAACTATGATACGGACGTATTCCAACCGATGCTGAAAGCGATTGCTGTCATGTCAGGCACAGAATACGGAAAAGACAAACAGCAGGACATCGCTATGCGCGTGATCGCCGACCATATCCGCACCATCGCTTTCTCTATCACAGACGGTCAATTGCCCTCTAACGCAAAAGCGGGTTATGTAATTCGCCGTATCCTCCGCCGTGCTGTTCGTTACGGATATACTTTCCTCGGACAAAAACAAGCATTCATGTACAAGTTGCTTCCGGTATTGATTGATAACATGGGAGACGCTTATCCTGAATTGATAGCACAGAAAACCCTGATCGAGAAAGTTATCAAAGAAGAAGAAGAAGCATTCCTCCGCACACTGGAAACCGGAATCCGTCTGTTGGACAAGACAATGGAAGATACCAAGGCTGCCGGAAAAATAGAAATCAGCGGCAAAGATGCCTTCACCTTATATGATACATTCGGTTTCCCGCTCGACCTGACAGAGCTGATTCTCCGCGAAAACGGAATGACTGTAAACCTCGAAGAATTCAACGCGGAAATGCAACAGCAGAAACAGCGTGCACGTAACGCTGCCGCTATCGAGACAGGCGACTGGATTACACTGAAAGAAGGAACAACGGAATTTGTAGGTTACGATTATACCGAATATGAAGCCTCTATCCTCCGTTATCGCCAGATCAAACAAAAGAACCAGACTTTGTATCAAATCGTATTGGACTACACTCCGTTCTATGCAGAAAGTGGTGGCCAGGTAGGTGACACGGGTGTATTGGTCAGCGAATTTGAAACAATTGAAGTAATCGACACCAAGAAAGAAAACAATCTTCCGATACATATTACCAAAAAGTTACCGGAACACCCGGAAGCTCCGTTCATGGCTTGTGTAAATACCGACAAACGCGCTGCCTGTGCAGCCAACCACTCGGCCACTCACTTGCTAGACGCTGCTCTCCGCGAAGTATTGGGCGAACACATCGAACAAAAGGGTTCATTGGTCACTCCGGACTCACTGCGTTTCGACTTCTCTCACTTCCAGAAGGTGACAGACGAAGAAATCCGCCAGGTGGAACACATCGTTAATGCAAGAATCCGTGCCAATATTCCTTTGAAGGAATATCGTAACATTCCTATCGAAGAAGCAAAAGAGCTGGGTGCTATCGCTCTTTTCGGCGAAAAATACGGTGACAGAGTACGTGTGATTCAATTCGGTTCTTCTATTGAGTTTTGTGGAGGTACACACGTAGCCGCAACAGGAAACATCGGCATGGTGAAGATTGTCTCAGAAAGTTCCGTTGCTGCCGGTGTCCGTCGTATCGAAGCTTACACAGGTGCACGTGTAGAAGAAATGTTGGATACTATCCAGGATACGCTCAGCGATCTGAAGGCACTCTTCAACAACACTCCTGACTTGGGAATTGCTATCCGCAAATATCTTGAAGAGAATGCCGGTTTGAAGAAACAAGTGGAAGATTTCATGAAAGAAAAAGAAGCGGCCTTGAAAGAAAGACTGTTGAAGAATATACAGGAAATTCATGGCATCAAAGTAATCAAGTTCTGTGCTCCTCTACCCGCAGAAGTGGTGAAGAATATTGCTTTCCAGCTTCGTGGCGAAATTACAGAAAACTTATTCTTCGTAGCCGGAAGTACGGATGCAGGCAAACCGATGTTGACAGTTATGATTAGCGATAACCTCGTAGCCGGTGGTCTGAAAGCAGGTAATCTGGTGAAAGAAGCTGCCAAACTGATTCAAGGTGGCGGCGGCGGCCAGCCTCACTTTGCAACAGCCGGAGGCAAAAACGCTGACGGGTTACCGACAGCAGTTGAAAAAGTACTCGAACTTGCAGGAATCTAAGAGTAAGTAAATAAATAAAATAAATAGAGTGTGTCTTAAGGTAGGAATTACTGTGAGACACACTCTATTTTTTATATCCAAATCCGGACGCAGAGAAGGTTTGAATCAAGATACCAAGGGCTCGGTCTCCGACACCAGTGAGGGACATCTCCGATATCGGGAAGCACAAACACAATTATAAAGTCTATCTTCCTCACTTTAAAAATATTGCGTATATAATATAGGGTTGTCACAGTTTTTTTCTACCTTTGCACGCAGATTAATTATTTTTCTTATCCTTCAAATAAATAAAATAAATAATCACTAATACCCAAAGAACGATGAGAACACCCACTTGTCTATGCCTGCTGTTAATCTGCATGCTGATTTCTTGTACCCCTACACAAGAGAAACATGAAATAGATTACACATCTTATGTAAATCCATTTATAGGAACAGACTTCACCGGAAACACTTATCCGGGCACACAAGCGCCATTTGGAATGGTACAACTTAGTCCGGATAACGGACTCCCCGGCTGGGACCGCATCTCCGGATATTTTTACCCGGACAGTACGATTGCCGGATTCAGCCACACGCACCTCTCCGGTACCGGAGCTGGAGATCTGTATGATATCTCTTTTATGCCTGTCACGCTGCCTTACAAAGAAGCAGAAGCTCCACTGGGCATTCACTCCAAGTTCTCCCACGATGACGAAAGCGCCTATGCAGGCTATTATCAGGTACGCCTGACCGATTATAATATCAACGTCGAATTGACGGCAACCGAACGCTGCGGTATCCAACGGTATACCTTTCCCGAAGCTCAATCCGCTATCTTCCTGAACTTGAAGAAAGCGATGAATTGGGACTTTACCAACGACTCTCACATTGAGGTGATAGACTCCGTCACCATCCAAGGTTACCGTTTCTCTGACGGCTGGGCACGAGATCAGCACATCTACTTCCGTACCCGCTTCTCCAAGCCTTTCGAGAAAATAGAACTGGATACAATGGCTATTGTCAAAGAGAACAAACGTATCGGCACAGCTACTATCGCACGCTTCGACTTCAACACTCAAGAAGGCGAGCATATACTTGTCAGCACAGCCATTTCCGGTGTCAGCATGGAAGGAGCTGCCAAGAACCTGCAAGCTGAAGTCCCCGAAAACAACTTCGACAAATATCTGGCTGCAACCAAAGCTAACTGGAACCGCCAACTCGGAAAGATTGAAGTAAAAAGTGACAACGAAGATGATAAAGTGAACTTCTACACAGCTATCTATCATTCAATGATCGCCCCGACAATTTATAGTGATGTGGACGGAGCTTATTACGGTCCCGACAAGAAAGTACACCAAGCCGACGGTTGGGTAAATTACAGCACTTTCTCCTTATGGGACACGTACCGTGCCGCTCACCCGCTTTTTACCTACACCGAACCGGAGCGTGTCAACGATATGGTAAAATCCTTCATCGCTTTCTACGAACAGAACGGACGTCTGCCGGTATGGAACTTCTACGGCAGCGAAACGGACATGATGATCGGTTACCACGCTGTTCCGGTGATTGCAGACGCTTATCTGAAAGGAATCGGAGACTTTGATGCGGAAAAGGCACTGGCTGCCTGCGTAGCAACTGCCAACCTGGACAATTACCGGGGCATCGGGCTCTACAAAAAATTAGGATATATACCTTATAACGTGACGGATAGCTATAACGCAGAAAACTGGTCGTTATCCAAAACACTGGAATATGCTTTCGATGACTACTGCATCGCCGAAATGGCACAGAAAATGGGCAAGAAAGATATTGCAGACGAATTCTATAAACGTTCGCAAAACTACAAGAATGTCTATAACCCGGCCACTTCATTCATGCAACCGCGTGATGACAAAGGCGTCTTTATCAAAGATTTCAAAGCAGACGACTATACTCCGCATATTTGCGAAAGCAACGGATGGCAATATTTCTGGTCTGTACAGCATGATGTTGACGGACTGGTCAATCTCGTAGGAGGCAAAAACCGGTTTGCGGAAAAGCTGGATAGTATGTTTACCTATCATCCGTCCGAAGATGACGAGCTCCCACTTTTCAGCACAGGAATGATCGGTCAATACGCGCACGGCAACGAACCGAGCCACCACGTTATCTACCTGTTCAATTCGATAGGATTCAATGACCGGACTCAATATTACGTGGCAAAAGTAATGAATGAGCTCTACAAGAACGAACCGGCCGGCCTTTGCGGCAACGAAGACTGCGGACAGATGTCGGCATGGTACGTATTCAGTGCTATGGGATTCTATCCTGTAAATCCGGTCAGCGGAAGATATGAAATAGGCACTCCCCTATTTCCGGAAATCAAGCTGCATCTCGCCAATGGCAAGACTTTTACAGTACTCGCTCCGAACGTAAACAAAGAAAATATCTATATCCAGTCAATCAAAGTGGACGGCCAACCTTACGATAAGACTTATCTCACCCATGAACAGATCATGAGCGGAGCTACTGTGGAATTCGAAATGAGTAACACCCCTAAAGCAATAGGCGTCATATTCGAAGAAAAGAATCCATAAATAAAACCAAACTTAACTGACCGAGAGCATGAACGAAAACTTCGATATTACTTATAAAGCACTGTTCCGCAGATACTATCCCAACCTGATTTTCTACGCCACCCGTCTGGTAGGTGAGGAAGAAGCGGAGGACGTAGTGCAGGATGTATTTGTAGAATTATGGAAGCGGAAAGACACCATAGAGATAGGAGATCAGATCCAAGCCTTTCTCTATCGTGCCGTTTACACCCGTGCTCTCAACGTCCTGAAACATCGCAATGTGGAAGACGGCTACTGCGCCGCCATGGAAGAAATCAACCAAAGGCGTGCCGAATTCTATCAACCGGACAACAACGAAGTGATCCGGAGGATTGAAGACCGGGAACTACGGAAAGAAATCTACGATGCAATCAACGAACTTCCGGACAAGTGCAAAGAAGTTTTCAAACTCAGCTATCTGCATGATATGAAAAACAAAGAGATAGCCGATGTCCTCGGGGTTTCACTACGCACGGTAGAAGCACATATGTACAAGGCACTGAAGTACTTACGCAGTCGTCTAGATCCTCTTTGGATCATTATAGTCTTATTTTTGTGCAAGTAAGCTAAGTGTTTTTAGGTTCTGAATTGTATTATTTATATGAAGGAAAAGAAAATGAGAAATCTAAGTGAAGACATAATGAATAAATATTTGACTGGGCAATGCTCGGAAGAAGAAATCATCGAAGTAAATGCTTGGATGAAAGAATCGGAAGAAAATGCCCGTCAACTCTTTCGCATGGAAGAAATTTATCATTTGGGTAAATTCGACCGATATGCCGACGAACAACGGATAGCTCATGCTGAAAAGCTGTTATACAAAAAGTTGGATGAAGCAAAAGGGAAACAGGCCAAACTGCTGCGTATGCATCGTTGGATGAGATATGCTGCCGTTATTGCCGTCATTCTTCTTATGGGAGGCGGAACCGGGTACTGGTTCTATCATAACGGGGCAGACCAGCAATTAATGGTCGCCGTTGCCAACGAAGGTATCGTAAAGGAAGTGGTTCTACCGGACGGTACCAGAGTCTGGCTGAACAACCTTGCGACCTTAAAGTATCCACGCGAGTTTTCTGAAAAAGAACGTAATGTCTATCTGGAAGGAGAAGCCTATTTTGAGGTAACAAAGAACCGTCATAAACCATTTACCGTACAAAGCGACGCTATGCGTGTACGTGTATTGGGAACCACATTCAACTTTAAATCCGATAAGAATTGCCGGGTAGCGGAAGCAACACTGATTGAAGGTGAAATTGAAGTGAAAGGCAATAAGGAGGAAGGGCAGATTATTCTCGCCCCCGGCCAACGTGCCGAGTTAAACAAAAAAAGTGGACGGTTGACTGTGAAACAGGTGGATGCTAAGTTGGACGCCGTATGGCACGACAACCTGATTCCATTCCAAAAGGCCGATATCTTTACCATTACGAAAGCACTGGAACGTTTTTATGACGTGAAGATTATCCTGTCACCGGACATCCGGGCGGATAAGACTTACTCCGGTGTACTGAGAAGAAAGTCGACGATCGATTCTGTGCTAACGTCATTACAAAACTCTATACCTATTGATTATAAAATTGTAGGAAGCAATATCTTTATTTCCCCGAAATAAAGGGATTGCTTTCGGCAAAACTAAAAGCTATTACTACCATGAAACTAAAAACATTCCTGATAGTAGGATGTTTAGGAGGATTCTTCGCACTCAACTCCTGTACAGCTCCCACTAATGAGAAAGATTATAGCGTTTTTGTCAATCCCTTTATCGGTACCGGCGGACACGGGCATACGTTTCCCGGAGCAGTAGTTCCGCACGGAATGATCCAGCCAAGCCCGGATACCCGGATTGATGGCTGGGACGCCTGTTCAGGCTATTATTATGAAGACTCTACCATTAACGGATTCTCACACACGCACGTCAGTGGCACAGGATGTTGTGACTACGGCGACGTACTACTCATGCCGACTGTCGGCGAACAGCGATATCAGACCACTGATCCGCAAAGTCAGCAATTAGCATATTCCTCCGCCTTCTCGCACGAGAATGAAACGGCAGAACCGGGATATTATTCCGTTTTTCTGGACACTTATCAGGTAAAAGCCGAGATATCGGCTACCAAACGTGGCGCTATCCATCGCTACACCTTCCCCGAAAGTTCCGAAGCCGGATTTATTCTTGACTTGGATTACAGCCTGCAACGGCAGACTAATTCCGACATGGGGATCGAGGTTATCAGCGACACGGAAATCTGCGGACATAAGAAAACAACTTATTGGGCTTTCGACCAATATATTAATTTCTATGCCAAGTTCTCCAAGCCGTTCTCTTATACGTTGGTGACCGATTCTATCACTATGGATAACGGCAAGCGGCTTCCTGTCTGCAAAGTTTTATTACACTTTAATACCACCAAAGATGAACAAGTACTGGTTAAAGTAGGTGTATCTGCCGTCGACATAGCCGGTGCACGCAAGAATGTAGAATCGGAGATACCCGGCTGGGATTTCGATAAAGTGCGCAAGAATGCACGCTCCGCTTGGAATCAGTATCTGTCAAAGATAGATATTACGACTCCCGACAAGGACGACAAAACGATCTTCTACACCGCTCTATATCATACGGCTATCAGTCCGAACCTGTTCACGGACGCAGATGGACGTTACCTGGGAATGGATCTCGAAGTACATCAGGGAGATACAATCAATCCCCTGTATACTGTATTCTCTTTATGGGACACCTTCCGTGCACTGCATCCGTTAATGACAATTATCGACCCGGATCTGAACAATCAGTTTATCAATTCGCTCATCAAAAAACATCAGGAAGGCGGAATATACCCGATGTGGGATCTGGGCTCCAACTATACCGGTACTATGATTGGTTATCATGCCGTTCCGGTCATCGTGGATGCATATATGAAAGGTTACCGTAATTTTGATGCCAAAGAAGCATACAAAGCATCTCTGCGCGCTGCGGAATATGACACTACCGGTATTAAATGCCCGGCCCTGGTGTTACCCCACCTTATGCCGAAAGCCAAATATTACAAGAACGCAATCGGCTACATTCCTTGCGACCGTGAAAATGAATCGGTAGCCAAAGCGTTGGAATATGCATACGACGACTGGTGTATTTCTATCTTCGCTGAAGCAATGAGCGACTTTGAAACAAAAGCCAAATACGAACGTTTTGCCAAAGCCTACGAGTTTTATTTCGACAAATCTACCCGCTTCATGCGCGGACTGGATTCAAAAGGTGAATGGCGTACCCCGTTCAACCCACGTGCCTCTACTCACCGCAGCGATGATTATTGCGAAGGAACAGCTTGGCAATGGACTTGGTTTGTACCTCACGATGTAGATGGATTGGTTAATCTAATGGGAGGTGAAGACGCTTTTGTACAAAAACTCGACTCACTGTTTACGGCAGATTCATCACTCGAAGGAGAAATGATTTCGTCAGACATCAGCGGCCTTATCGGACAATATGCGCACGGCAATGAACCGAGTCATCACGTCATTCACCTGTACAACTACGTCAACCGCCCGTGGAGAACACAGGAACTGGTAGACAGTGTTTATCAAAGCCAATATGCCAACAGTACAGACGGACTGTCAGGTAATGAAGACTGCGGACAAATGTCTGCCTGGTATATACTCAATTCTATGGGATTCTATCAGGTATGTCCCGGCAAACCGATATATTCTATCGGACGTCCCGCCTTCGACAAGGCAGTTATTAATCTGCCCGAAGAAAAGACATTCAGTATCGTAGTAAAAAACAACGAAAAGAAGAACAAATACATTGAAAGCGTAACACTGAACGGCCAACCGTTGAATACCCCATTCTTCCATCATCAGGATATTGCAAACGGAGGAACAATGGAAATCAAAATGACCGCCCAACCCACGAAATGGGGAGTGAGATAATACGTTTGATTGCTTACTATTAAAACATATACGCCATGAAAAGACTATTAATAATAATTTGTGTACTTGCTTACACATTCTTTGCCAAAGCCAAAGACCGGACACAGTATGTCAACCCGCTAATGGGTTCCCAGTCTACTTTCGAATTATCAACAGGTAATACTTATCCGGCCATTGCCCGTCCCTGGGGGATGAACTTCTGGACTCCGCAGACAGGAAAAATGGGTGACGGCTGGCAATACACTTATACCGCTAACAAGATTCGCGGTTTCAAGCAGACGCATCAACCCAGTCCGTGGATTAACGACTACGGACAGTTCTCTATCATGCCCGTAGTAGGCAAACCGGAGTTTAACGAAGAAAAGCGCGCAAGCTGGTTTGCCCACAAAGGGGAGATCGCCACTCCTTATTATTATAAAGTATATCTCGCCGAACATGATGTCGTGACGGAAATGGCCCCGACGGAACGCGCTGTCCTTTTCCGCTTCACTTTCCCGGAAAATGAACATTCTTATATCGTAGTGGACGCTTTCGACAAAGGCTCGTATGTCAAAGTGATTCCGGAGGAAAACAAGATTATCGGCTATACCACCCGCAATAGCGGAGGAGTTCCCGAAAACTTCAAGAATTACTTTATCATCGAGTTCGACAAGCCTTTCACATACAAAGCAACAGTAGCCAATGGCAATCTTCAAGAAAACGTTACCGAACAAACAACTGACCACGCCGGAGCTATTATCGGTTTCCGGACACATAAGGGCGAACAGGTGCACGCAAGGATTGCTTCTTCTTTTATCAGCTTCGAACAGGCGGCTGTCAACATGAAAGAACTGGGCAAGGACAATATCGAGCAAGTAGCCAAGAAAGGAAAAGAAGCATGGAACCAGGTATTAGGAAAAATTGAAGTGGAAGGCGGCAATCTGGATCAATATCGTACATTCTATTCCTGTTTATACCGTTCACTCCTGTTCCCGCGCAAGTTCTACGAACTGGACGCGAACGGCCGGCCGATTCATTACAGTCCATATAACGGACAAGTATTGCCGGGATATATGTATACCGACACAGGTTTTTGGGATACGTTCCGATGTCTGTTCCCGTTACTGAATCTGATGTATCCTTCGGTTAACAAGGAGATGCAGGAAGGGCTTATCAATACATATAAAGAAAGCGGGTTCTTCCCCGAATGGGCAAGTCCGGGACACAGAGGATGTATGGTAGGTAATAATTCTGCTTCTGTTCTGGTAGATGCTTACATGAAAGGCGTGAAAGTGGACGATATAAAAACGCTGTATGAAGGATTGCTGCATGGAACAGAGAATGTACATCCTGAAGTATCTTCAACAGGACGCTTGGGACATGAATATTATAACAAGCTGGGATATGTACCATACGATGTGAAAATCAACGAGAATGCAGCACGTACACTGGAATATGCATACGACGACTGGTGTATCTACAAACTGGCTAAAGAACTGAAACGCCCGAAAAAAGAGATCAATCTTTTTGCAAAGCGTGCCATGAATTACAAAAATCTCTTCGACAAGGAGTCTAAATTAATGCGCGGACGCAATGAAGACGGTACATTCCAGTCACCATTCTCTCCATTGAAATGGGGCGATGCCTTTACAGAAGGAAATAGCTGGCACTACACCTGGTCTGTGTTCCATGATCCGCAAGGGCTAATCGACTTAATGGGCGGAAAAGAGATGTTCGTCACTATGATGGACTCCGTTTTTGCCGTACCTCCCGTATTCGATGACAGTTACTATGGACAGGTGATTCATGAAATTCGCGAAATGACCGTTATGAATATGGGTAATTATGCACACGGCAATCAGCCTATCCAGCACATGATTTATTTATATGATTATGCGGGCCAGCCCTGGAAAGCCCAGTACTGGTTGCGCCAAGTCATGGACAGAATGTACACTCCGGGGCCTGACGGTTATTGCGGCGACGAAGACAACGGACAAACTTCCGCCTGGTATGTATTCTCTGCATTAGGTTTCTATCCTGTTTGTCCGGGAACGGATGAATATATCGTAGGCGCTCCTTTATTCAAGAAAGCCACACTTCATTTTGAGAATGGCAACAGTTTGGTGATTGATGCCCCGAACAACAGTAAAAAGAACTTCTATGTCAATTCGATGAACGTAAACGGCACTGACTATACTAAAAATTATCTTCGCCACGAAGAATTATTCAAAGGTGGTATTATCAAAGTAGATATGAGTAATCAACCGAATATGAACAGAGGTACGAAAGAAGAAGATATGCCTTATTCTTTCTCTAAAGAGCAATAATCCTTTATTCAATAGTGTGCCGCTATTTCAATTGCTGTCCTTCAGTTCACTTCTGAAAGCGGCTATTCATTGAGATTTCGACTAAAAGTAGTAGCCTGAAAGTAAACTTCTTTGCTTTCAGGCTATTTTTCAATAAGTTTTCACTACTTTTGCTCAACAAACATCTACAAATCATGGAAGAAAAAATTGACTTTGCAAAAGTCCCTTATCAATATTCGATGTGCCTTAACCGACAATGCCCCCAAGCAGGTACCTGCCTAAGACAACTTACAGAACAAAGCGTACCGGAAAACATAGAACACTGGATTATCATCAGTCCCAAATATCTGTCTACCGTGAAAGGCGGCTGTCCCCATTACCGTTCCAGTACAAAAGTACGATACGCCCAAGGATTCATCGGAATCTTAGAGAATCTACCTTATAAACAAATGCAAACCGTTATCCTGCACCTAATGAACTATTTAGGACGCAGAACCTACTATCGTGCCCGTAAAGGCGAACGTTTACTCTCTCCTTCCGAACAACAGCATATACTGAATATCCTCAGAAACTGCGGAGTTACCACCACACAAGAATTTGATGCATACGTTGAAGACTATGACTGGTAATCCGGTCTCTCAATTGACATAACTGCAACACAGCATTGGCACAACTGTGCCACGGGCTTGTCACAACAATGACACCGTGGTGGCACAACTGTGCCAAGCCCATGTCACAACTCTTAAATGAGAAGCACTGCAATGATAGTACAAAGGGATTTACACACGAAATCATAATACTCTTAATTATATAAAGAAAAAAAGATAAATTAGACTAAGTGTTTATTGCGTTAGCATTGTTTTATTTATAAAAGAAGAAAATAAGACTTCTTTTATTAGTTCAATAATTTTTATACAACCATTAAATTAAATGTATGGAAAGCAATCATTCTATTCAAAAGTCGAACTTACTTCGAGCTTTATTGGTTTTAATTTTCATGGCAATCCCATTACAATGGGCTACCGCACAGTTGACATTATCAACTACACGCACAAACTTAGGAACTGTTATTAAACAGATACAGTCCCAGTCTAAGTATCAATTCTTTTATAACGACAAGTTATCTGCCACCCAAGTAGAGGCAGTGAATGTAAAAGACGCTTCTTTAGAACAAGTCCTCAACTCTCTTCTGAGCGGAACAAGCATTTCGTACAAGGTAGAAGACAATATTGTATACCTGTCAGAAAAAAATGCACAACAAACCAACCAACAACAAGTTGGCCAGGAACACACGATTACCGGACAAGTCATCGATACTAAAGGAGAAATGCTGATTGGTGTCAGTATCCTGCAAAAAGGAACAAGTAATGGTACCATTACAGACATGGATGGCAATTATACCCTCAAGGTCAGCGGTGAACAGCCTGTATTGGTATTTTCCTATATAGGATATAAGACATTAGAGATTCCGGGCAACAAACCGACTCTCAATGTCACGATGTCGGACGATACTCAAGTTATCGATGAAGTCGTCGTTACCGCATTAGGTATCAAACGCGAAAAGAAAATGCTGGGATATGCAGTTCAGGAAATAAAAAGCGACCAGCTGAACAAGACCGGAGATCCTTCTGTGACAAGCGCTTTGCAAGGAAAAGTGGCAGGTCTTCAGATGAATACGGCAGGTACAGGTTTGGGAGGTTCCACCAAGATTACGATTCGTGGTAATTCCTCCTTATCAGACAATAACCAACCTTTATGGATTATCGATGGTGTGCCTTTCAGCGACAACAATAGTTCTGACGCTTCTTACTATGGCGGTGTAGACCGTGGCGGTGCCTCTGTCGACATTAATCCCGATGACATCGAAACCATTTCTGTACTGAAAGGTCCGAATGCTGCCGCTCTCTACGGTTCACGTGCCGGTAATGGTGTCATCCTGATAACAACCAAAAAAGGTTCAAAAAAAGAAGGATTCGGTGTTCGTTATAGCGGGAACTTCACATGGAGCACAGTAGCTGAAACACTGAAAATGCAGGAACGCTACGGTCAAGGAACAGACGGTGTTTACAATAAGGCTGCGAGCAGTAGTTGGGGTAGCGAATTGGATGGACACATGGTAGAAGCCTGGAACGGAGAACAACGTGCTTATTCTAAGTATGGAAACAAACTGGAAGATTATTTCAACACCGGTTTTGCCCACAACCATAATGTGTCTATCAGTAATGTAACCGACAAGTCTCATTTCCGTGCATCTTTCGGCAGTTCTAACAATAAAGGTTTATTCCCGAACGAGAAATTGGATAAGATAAATATTGACCTGAACGCCGGTACAGAAATGAACAAATATCTCTCTATGGAAGGAAAAGTCTCCTTATCACGAACCAAGGCAGAAGATCGTCCCTATTTCGGAAGTTATGGAGTTATTGCACAGTTAATCGGTATTCCGCACAACGTGTCTTTGGATGATTTAAAGAATTATTCAACAGAAAACTCCGCACACGTGAATTGGGCAGGCCCGAACCCCGGATTGGAAAATCCATATTACGTACAAGACCAGCGCCATAATTCTGACGAACGTTGGAGAGCTTTCGGATACTACAACGCAAAAATCAACTTTACCGACTGGTTACACTTTAGCGCCAAATATGCATTCGACTATTACCGTACACGTGTTCAAAGCACCGACTTATCGAACGGTATCGGTAAAACTATCGAAAACATTACCGATGACCGTATGAGCCGCAGTGAGGAAAACTTCTTTGAGTCAAATGCAGAATTTATCCTTGCCGGAGACAACCGTATCGGAGAAAATTTCCGTATCGGCTACACAGTAGGTGCCAACTTCATGTATCAGAAATTTGAGACCTTGTCGGCTGAAACAAAAGACATGGTAAACAAGAACCAATGGATATTCAATGCCGCAAACATTCTGAACAGTGCTGCTGAAGATGGACACGAACGCGCTACCAACTCTGTATTTGCATCTGCACAACTTGCATGGAAAGAGTATTTGTCAATGGACTTGACTGCACGTAACGACTGGTCGTCCACATTACCCTCCAGCAACCGTTCATTCTTCTATCCATCTGCAAACTTAAGTTTCATCATAACAGATTTTCTTCGTTCATTAGACAAGACATTACCTTCATGGCTCACATTTGCCAAAGTTCGCCTATCTGCCGCACAAGTAGGTAAAGATACAGAACCATACAACCTGTATAATACATTGAGCTATGCATTCAGCAACGGAGTGCTCAATATCACAAAATCTGATATTAAAAAGAATGACCAGTTGAAGCCGGAGATTTCCTCCTCGTATGAAGCCGGTTTGGATATGAAATTCCTCAATAATCGTCTGGGATTCGACTTCACTTATTACAACAGCCGTACCAAGAACCAGATCATGAAAGTCCCTGCACCGGCTCCTTGGAGTGGTGGTAAAATGATTAACTCCGGTTTAATTGTCAACCAAGGATTCGAATTCATGCTATATTCTACTCCTGTACAAACGAAAGATTTCACGTTCGATTTGAATATCAACTTATCCAGGAATGTATCTAAAGTAAAAGAACTGGCAGATGGCGTTGATTATCTCTTCTTCAATGGAGATGCAAATTTCCCAATCAATGTCGGTACACGCGTAGGACACCGCTTGGGTGAAATTTATGCCAAAAACCTGTACAAGCGTGATGAAAACGGTAATATGATAGTTAATAAACAAGGCCGTCCGACCAAGGTCTCCGGTGAAGACGCTTTCCAATACACATTGGATCATCCGATCGGTAATATTGAACCGGACTTATTAATGTCCGTTTCTCCATCATTCACCTACAAAGGATTTACTCTTTCTGCATTGTTCGATATGAAATTTGGTGGTGACATTGTTTCTGTATCCGAGGCAATGGCAACCAGCACAGGATTGGCAGCACGCACCGCTAATCGTGGTAATGCAGAGAATGGCTGGAAAATCGTTGCTCCGGGTGTGACCGCCGACGGTACTGTAAACTCAACAGCTATGAACGCTCAAAGGTATTACACATCAATGAGTGGTATGGCCGAAGAATTCGTATACGATGCTTCATTCATCAAATTGAAAGAATTGTCATTAGGTTATTCTTTCCCGAAATCCATACTGAAGAAGACTCCTTTAACTTCACTGAACGTAGCATTCGTTGCCCGTAACTTGGCTTACCTGATGAAACATACACCGGGAACAAGTCCCGAAGGAGGTTATGACACAAGTATGTTCTCTCAAGCTATCGATTATATGTCTGTTCCTTACACACGTACATTCGGTCTTTCTATTAATCTTGGTTTCTAATCTAAACATAAAAAGAAGTTATGAAATTCTATTATAAAACACTTGCATTCGCATCTCTACTTGCTCTAGCAGCTTGCTCAGATTTTGATGAAATGAACACCAACCCGTACGAACCTCCTTATTCACCGGGTACTTCTAATACCGATGTAAGTCCTGAAGGCATTGATATTGATTATGAACTGCCTGAAGCTGATATAAAAGCATTAAAAGAAGCAGAAACTTCAATTGGTAGTTTGTTCCGTAATCTAACGAATGAGGGACCTTACAATGATTATCAGGTAACCACCAACTTAACTCATGACATTTATGCCGGCTATATGGCAAATACATCTGCCGGTTTCCATGAAAAAGCCTGCACATACGTATATACTGACGACTGGTCCAAAAACAGATGGGATCATTTCTATAATGACCGTACTGCAAACGAATATGCACAAATTATCAAAGTCTGTCATTTCGTCAATAAAGACAAATACTGGAACGAGTTCTACGTAACCCGTATTTATTATGCATTCCTCATTTCTATGCAGACAGATACATACGGTGATATTCCATTGTCGTACTACATAAAAGGAATGTTACCCCCGACACAGTATATTTCATATACCAGCCAAAAGGATGTGTACGATGCTATGTTCAAACTGCTGGATGAAGCTATCACCAACATCAAACCCGACAAAGGTTTGAACTGGGGAGAAGGAAAAGGAAGTAATGACCGTTGCTATGGAGGCGACATCAACAAATGGTTACGCTTTGCCAATACTTTACGTTTGCGTCTGGCGCTTCGTATTTCAAATGTCGATCCGGATCGTGCCCAAGAAGAAGGGAAAAAAGCAATCGAGAGTACTTATGGTTTGATGCAAAGCAATGCAGACAACATGAGAACTGTACCGAAAGTTGCCCCTATCGACAAAGGTGGTGAAGGAGGCGGCGGATCTGAAAATATCCATGCGCTGATATTCGGTTGGGGAGCGCAAATGGTTATGTCGAAAGATTTGGAAAAGGCCTATAAAAATGAATCTGAAGTATTAGATCCCCGATGCGAAATACTGTGGTGGCGCCCAAGTCCATTTTCAGATCTTAAGGAAGCCAAAGAAAGCAATAAGGACTTTGCCGGATGTCCGATTGGCAATATGGATGTACAAGGAGAGGACGCGACAAAAAGTTACTCTCCTGTAAGATGTAATAAACTGATAAGTTCGGATCATAATAATTTAGATGATAACTATTGGTTTAGCGAAGCTCGCGAACTGGTTTGGATGAGCTATGCGGAGAGTCGGTTCATGTTGGCAGAAGCTGCTCTCAGAAATTGGACGACAGGCTCAGTTGAGCAATATTATATTGACGGAATTAGAGCGTCCATGGATTACTATAATATTGATGAGGCTAAAAAACAAGCCTATATTGACGGATTGAAGAACAAACAAGATGTATCCGGAAGTGACAAGGAGAAAGCCTTGAAAGAGATCATCACCCAAAAATGGATTTCGATCTTCCCGAACGGCAATGAAGGTTGGGCAGAATTCCGCCGTACAGATTATCCTGAATTGCTGAATATCGAAGAAAACAACTCGGACGGTGACGTGCCTGAAGGTAAGTTCATCAAACGGATCAAATACCCGCAAAGTGAATCCTTTAACCCCAACCGGCCGATGGGCGACAACCAAGGAACGAAAATCTGGTGGGATGTGGCAGATACAAATAATGACAATGGTCAACGTGTACAGCCAAACAACTTCCGATAATCAGTCACTAACAAAGTGCTAAAACTCTTTGTGCCAAAGCCTGAAAAAATCTAATGACAGGAACTTGTCTTCTTAGATAGAATCAGAAAAACAGTAGATTGGGAACTTCTCCTTTAATCTACTGTTTTTTTCAACTAAATCACTCCACTTGTTCTTTCGGATAATTCACCAAATACAACGTCTTCGTCGCACGAGTAAACGCCGTATACAACCAACGAAAGTAATCGGGAGTCAAGTATTCATCCGTCATATATCCCTGATCCAGGAACACATTCTGCCACTGGCCACCTTGTGCCTTATGACAAGTGACCGCATACGCATACTTCACTTGTAACGCATTATAATGTGGGTCAGCTTTCATCTTTTTCATCCGGTCACGTTTATTGGGAATATCGATATAATCTTCCAGCACTGTGTAAAATAACCGGTCATTATCCGCTTTCGGTAATGCAGGCGAATCTGAATGTAGAGTATCCAACAACAAATTAGCATCCAATTCAAAATCATTCTGATCGGGAAATCTGAGAGTGACTTCCGCAAAACGGAAGCCGTACATTTCACGGGTACGACGGACACGGCGAACAATTGCAATCTCTCCGTTGGCTATGAAATCCATTTCTTTATATTTCTCCGTCCAATAATAATTATTCTTGGCTACCATTAACATATCTCCGGAATTCAATTCATCTTCCCGCCAAAGTATCTGCGCACGTATTCCATTATTATATAAGTTCGCGCGTTTATTAGAGCGACAAATCACAATCGTCTCATCCATTCCGTCATGGTCATAACAATCGGTCAGCTTTTCTATCAATTCTACTCCCGGAACGACTTGTATATCCGGAAAGCCGGTCACTTTTATCTTTGGTAACGAATAGCATTCATCTGCTGCTATCAATTGCCGCAATTGAGTCGCATTCCACAAGATGCCGGATTGTTGCACCTGACGAACTACTTGAGTCAAATCGACCTCACGAACTTCAAGTCCATATCCTTTCAATGCATCGGCAAACAACGCGGGACTTAACTCCTCTCCCACCGGCGGAAGCTGTGCCGTATCTCCCATTAACAAAAGACGGCAACCTTGTCCCGAATACACGAACTGCACCAAGTCATCCAACAAACGTCCCGTACCGAATACACTGCCCGACAACCCTTCATTAGAAATCATCGAAGCCTCATCAACAATAAACAAAGTATTTGTAGCAAGATTGTCATTAATCGAAAAATTACTGATTTCATTAGAAAAAGACTGTTGTCTATATATTTTCTTATGGATAGTAAAGGCAGAATGTCCCGCATAGGCCGAAAAAACTTTTGCCGCACGTCCCGTTGGAGCCAGTAAAACAGACTTTTGCTGCAACTGGTTCATCGTTTTCACCAATGCCCCTACTAGAGATGTTTTACCAGTACCGGCATAGCCTCTGAGGATGAAAACTTCATCCGCCAAGGTAGACAGAAGAAACTCTGAAAGAGATTTTACAGCAATTTCCTGCTCTAAAGTTGGTTCATAAGGAAAATTTTCCTTAATTTGCCTTTCTAAATAGTTATTTATCATTTTTGTACGAGAAAAAAGTTCCTGGAACTATCGTATTTAAATTAATTTATTCTATTTTTGCGATGCGAATATAACAACTAAAAACATAATTTATCATGAAAACAGTATTTAATATTGTATTAGTGCTCTGTGCTGCTGCACTGATTTACATCTGCTACAACAGCATCATGGGTCCTATCAATTTTGAAAACGCAAAAAAAGACAGAGAAAAAGCAGTCATTGCCCGTCTAATTGACATCCGTAAAGCACAGCAGGAATACCGTATGCTTCACCACGGAATGTATGCTCCTAAATTGGACACATTGATTGACTTCGTTAAGAATCAGAAGTTGCCGTTCGTTATGAAAATCGGACAATTGACAGACAAGCAGTTGGAAGACGGATTAACTGAAAAGAAAGCAATGTCGATCATCGAAAAAGCTAAGAAGACCGGCAGATATGACGAAGTTAAGAAATGGGGACTTGAAAACTTCAAACGTGACACTATGTGGGTAGCTGTATTGGATACTATCTATCCGAAAGGATTCAATCCGGATTCTATGAAATTTATCCCTCATGGAAATGGCGCTCAATTCGAAATGAATGTTAGAAACGATACCGCTAAATCCGGTGCTCCTGTATACTTGTTCGAAGTAAAAGCTCCATACGATACTTATTTGAGCGGACTCGACAAACAGGAAATTATCAACCTGAAAGACTTAGATTCCAAATTAGGTAAATACAGTGGTTTGATGGTAGGTTCTATCGACACTCCAAACAATGGTGCTGGTAACTGGGAATAATGATTGATTTTACTAAATCAAAACAATATACTTTATCCATCCGTCTTAGTACGGATGGATTTTCTTTTTCTATCTATAACCCGATTCATGACGACTCTTTCTCAGTGATAGAAAAGGAGATTGATACGTCTTTATCTCTTACAGCCAATCTCAAGGCTGTGTTTCACGAATCGGACTTCTTAGGTCATTCTTACAAACGGGTAAACATCATGCTGGCTAGCAAGCGTTTTACGATAGTGCCATTGGATTTGTTTGAAGAAGAGCAGGCCGACCTTTTATTCTATCACAACCATCAGAAGCGGGAAAATGAAACGGTCATTTACAATATTCTGAAAAAAAATAATGTAGTTATTGTCTTCGGTATAGACAGAAGCGCATACTCTTTTCTAACCGAACAATACCCCGAAGCTCGTTTTTATTCTCAATCGACTCCGCTCATTGAATATTTCTCCGTAAAAAGCAGACTGGGCAATAGCAAGAAAATGTATGTTTCCGTACGTGAGGAAGGCATCGACATCTATTGTTTCGAACGGGGACATCTCCTGCTTGCTAATTCTTTCGAGTGCTCCCATACAGAAGATCGTATTTACTATTTGCTGTATGCGTGGAAACAATTAGAATTCAACCAGGAACGGGATGAGCTTCATCTCACCGGCACCCTTCCCGACAAAGAAATTCTGATGAACGAACTTAGAAAATTCATCTTACAGGTATTCATCATGAATCCTGCAACTAATATTGACATGCAAGCCTTATTAACATGCGAGTAATCAGCGGTATTTATAAACGAAGAAGATTTGATGTGCCCCGAACCTTTAAAGCACGTCCTACGACAGATTTTGCCAAAGAGAATCTGTTTAATGTACTCAACAATTATATTGATTTCGAGGAAGGAGTCACTGCACTCGATTTGTTTGCCGGAACAGGCAGTATCAGTATCGAACTGGTATCCAGAGGCTGCGACCGCGTTATCAGTGTTGAGAAGGAGCCGGCTCACTATTCATTCATCTGCAAGATTATGAAGGAAGTGCAGACTGACAAATGTCTGCCGATACGGGGAGATGTATTCAAGTTTATCAATAACAGTCGCGAACAGTTTGACTTTATCTTTGCTGATCCTCCTTACGCCCTAAAAGAACTGGAAACCATACCGGAGTTAATCTTCAAGAATAACCTTCTCAAAGAAGACGGATTATTTGTACTGGAACATGGAAAAGATAATAATTTTGAAGAGAACCCTCACTTCATTGAAAGAAGAGTTTACGGAAGTGTTAACTTCTCTCTCTTCAGATAAGATTTCACCACAGAATAACATTTAAAGTAGCGGAGCCAACAGACGAACAACAGACTCCGCTGCCTTCTGCCTCCATGAACGCCTTACCCAGTTTTTCAAGAATATCTGCGTGCTTTCGCGCTGATCCTGAAGGAATATTTCTTTCATCTCAAGCGCTGTCTCCACATCATACATGAAAGCATTCACCTCAAAATTATGCTCAAAGCTGCGGAAGTCCACGTTAGTGGAACCAACCGTAGAAAGCATATCATCCGAAACCATTAATTTAGAATGCAGGAATCCCTTTTTATAAAAGAAAACCTTAACGCCCGCCTGCATCACATCCCGCAGATAGGAACGCGACCCAAGATGTGTAATCCAGTTATCAGCACGTTCCGGCAACATAAGACGCACATCCACTCCTGATAAAGCTGCAGTTTGCATAGCTGCCAATATTTGTTCCGTCGGCAAGAAATAAGGGGTCTGCATATAGAAGTACTTTTTCGCACCGGTAATTGCCACGGTCAATCCCTGCATAATCTCCTTCCATGGACCGATAGGTTCACTTGTGACTATCTGCACAAGAGAAGTTCCGCAAGAATCTATTTTCGGGAAGTAACGGGAAGCTGTAATCAACGTACGGTCCACAAAATACCAGTCGAGCAGGAAAGCCGTCTGTAGACCATGCACCGCTTTGCCTTCGAGCATAATATGCGTATCACGCCATATTCCCCAAGAAAAGCCACGCATATAGCGTTCGGCAAGATTCATTCCGCCAACAAAGCCCACACGCCCGTCAATCACTACAATTTTTCTATGATTCCTATAATTTACCCGACTGGTAAACAAAGGAAAACGCACTTTCAGGAAGCTTCTCACCTCAATGCCTGCATTACGCATTTCCTCGAAAAAACGATTGGGTACGTGCCAGCACCCCACATCGTCATAGATTACCCTAACTTCAACTCCCTGCGAGGCCTTTTCTATCAATACATCCCTCACCAGACGACCAATGGCGTCATCCTCAAAGATATAATATTCCATGTGGATATGCTGTTTCGCCTTCTGAAGTTCGCGCAATAATGCCTGTAACTTGGTGTAGCCTTCCGTATAGACAGACACCCTGTTCCCTTCGAAAGGAAAAGCCTGATTGGTATGACGAAAAAGCTGGATGAGACGGGAGTATTCATAGGGAATATCGGAACAGTCCTGCGCCAAGTATTCCGCCATAGGTTTCTTCAACAAGCGGTCGTAGCTCTTTTGTCCGATTATACGCTCCCGACGCTGACTCCGGCCGAAGAAAAAGTAAAAGACAAGCCCCACAATAGGCAGGAAAAGCAAGATGAGTATCCAAGCCATAGTCTTGACAGGATTCCGATTGTCAAGAATGATAATGACAATCGTACTGATAATGGCTCCGAAATAGAGTATATCAAAAGCCACAGTTGCTATCTGACTCACTATATAGTTCCAATCAATCATAGAAATCTCCTTCTTTATAGAGCTACGGAACAACAAATATAAAGTAAATTATCGGATAAACAAAAAAGTCCCGGTGACAACTCATCATCGCAGCACCGGGACTTCACTATTCTATATTTGCTATGGCTTAGAAACGCATGGGCCGCATTCCGCCACCGCGAGGACCATGACCACCACCGTCAAAACCTCCGTGACGCATATTTCCGCGAGCTTCTTTATTTCCGAAGATATTCAGGCGATAGATAAAATGAAGCATACAATAGCTATTTACACCATTATATTCAGAAACAGAACGCATATCGGCAGTCAATGAACGGCTGATATTAGTCTGTTGCTTCAATATATCATAAATCTCAAAACTGATTGTTGCCGCATTACCTTTAAGGAAACTCTGAGCAATTTGTGCATTCCAGATAAGTTCATTTCTGTTCATACTGGCATCCCGATAGCCGCGGCGGGCATTGTTCGTGATATTGGTAGACAATGACATATTCCAAGGCATATTGATATTCGTACTGGCACCATAACCAAAAGTGTACGGTTCCTGGTTATTCTCCGGACGCAACTTATTCTTCTCAAAGTTATAATTTATAGAACCGTTCACCGTAAACTCAAACCAGTCATTCCGAAAAGTACCTCTCACATCTTCCCCTAAATTCAATGTAGTACTTGTATTCTTATCGTTTACAGTTGTCTGTTGATTATACAGATAAGCAACCGCATTCGTATATCCGACACGAGAGAAAGTACTGACAGTAAATCGTTTATCCTTCAAAGCCGTATTAAATCCGAACATTCCCGACGCATTCCAGTTACCATTGATATTTTCCGGTTTCACAGTAACTCCACCGGTAGCCTGATTATAAGTAGTACCATTGGTAATGCTATTCTGGGTAGCATTGAAGAAAGCATGTGCCACTATCCCCTGCTGCCTGTCCGCGTTATAAGTATTATAGAACAAACGCATATTATGAGAGAAAGAAGGTTTCAATCCCGGGTTACCCATACGGATATTCAGCGGGTTTGAGTCATCGGTGATATCCAACAAATTCTCCATACTTGGCTGGCTCGCACGTCCGCGATAAGTAAAGCGCAATTGGCTCACCTTCGAGAAACGATAACGGAAATCAATATTCGGGGCAAAGTTGAAGACCGACCGCTTCACAATAGTATCAAGTTCCGATTTCTTATAAGTCAACGTAGTATTCTGCGGTTGCAGAGAGACTCCGACATTAAATCTATATTTTTCTCTGATAAGATTCAACCCTGCATTTATATCATGATTATAATAATTATACTTGGCATATTTACTCAAATCCTGATCCCTGTTATTCTCATATCCCAGAGGAAGTTCGTCACCAAAATGCCAGTCCCAAACCTGACCTTTGTCAGCATCCGGTATCAGATCATAGGTGCTTCTGTCGCTTTCACTATATTTATATTGGAATTTATAACGGAACTGCAAAAAAGTAACTTTCGCTATCGGTTCGTTATAAGTCAATTCTGCCGTGTAATCATAGTTCTTCGTAGGAGATGTGGTATACCGCCTGTTATCATCATCCGGCTTTCCGGCCACTGCGTCAAAATAGCGCGTCAATGCTTCACTAAACGACTCACTGTCGTTATCACCATAACTGAATGTACCACGGAATGTAATGTTACGTCCCAGACTGTTCAACCTCCTGTTCAACTGCAAAGAAGCATTAGCCGAAAGACTCTTACTCTCTGACATAGATTCACTGTTACTCGCATTTACACGGATATCCTTCAAAGGGTCATCCTCACTATCCCATACCACCTTATTCAAAAAAGCATTCGGATTAGACACAAGGTTAAAAGGGTCCTCATTAAACGTTCCCGATTCTGAAATCGAATACCCATCAGATTTTCCATAAGAAAAATTAGGACGGAAAATAATGTTAGTCAACGTATCCGGTTTCCATTCCAGACGAAAATCGGCATTAAAGTTAGTATTCTTATTACGACCTTTACTGTTCGAATTAGAATAGGAGTTGCCATTCTGCAAGAAACGTTCCGAATAATTAGTAGATATAGCGTCTCTGTCACTAAAATTATAACGGGCACTACCGCCTAGTTCCAGTTTATCCGTCTGGGTGGCAAAGTTTGCACCGAGCATCTTAGTGGCGGTCAAACCGTTGCTATTCCGGAACCGGGGTCGGCCTCCTCCGCCCGAAAATCCCTGGTCATTCACGTTATTGGCTGATCCTATCAATGAGAACTGACTGTTTTCAACAAAACGGTTCAGCATTACATTACTTGAATAACGGCTTTCAGTCCCGCCTGCCACATTCGCGTTACCGAACCATCCCTGGTTCATTCCTTTCTTCACCTTCAAGTCAAGAACCGTCTCCTCCTCTCCGTCATCAATTCCGGTAACACGGGCCAAGTCGGACTTTTTATCGTATGTTTTCAACTTGTCAATCATATTGACCGGCAAATTCTTCAAACCGGTTTTCACATCACCGCCAAAGAACTCCTTACCGTCCACCATAATCTTCTTGACTTCTTTACCATTGATTTTGACGTTACCGTCATCATCAATCTCCGCTCCCGGAAGTTTCTTTACCAACTCCTCCAGCATGGCACCTTCAGGAGTACGATAAGCCGTTGAATTATACTCCAGCGTATCTTCCTTCACCGTCACCTCCGGAGCAGTCCCCGTAATCACTGCCTCACTCAACATCACAGCATCAGGTTCCAGAGCAATATTCCCCATTTTTTTCTCAGGAACATTGTTTGACAATTGTACAGGAACAAACTTTGTACGGAAACCGATATAAGAAATCTTCAACAGATATTTCCCGGCTTTCACTTTCGGAAGCGTAAACCAGCCCTTATTACTACTGGCTATACCAGCAGCATAAGCACTATCGGGTAACGACAATAATTGAACGGTGGCTTGTGCTGCCGGCTCCTTAGAATCAGATTCCACAACACGTCCCGAAACAGAAATCACTTTATTCTGTGCGAAAATAGAGAGGGTGCATAACAACATCAGCACCAACCCGACTGATAATCTTTTCATTTACCTAAATTACGATTATATTAGTAGCAATAACAATGTCTTTTTGACAAATTGAATCGTAAAAGGTTTAATTGAAAGGAAAATTATCTTTTGAAGAATCGATCAACACGCGCTTTTTGCAGACCAAACTCCAAACAAAGCACATTAAATACCAAAAAAGTCAGAAAAGAAGAAGTATCCACATTAATGATATCCCTTTGAATGACACGCCACAACATTCCGCCGAATACAAAAAGGAAGGTCAAAAAGACTGCATTCCGAACCGCCGCATTCCGAATCTGCTCCGTTTCACGGCTTTCATTCTTGCTTAATGCAAAGATTATCAACAAGCATCCTGACATCATCAGCAACTTCGTACATTCTTTATAAAATAACAGATTATGATCGGTCACCATTCCTTGTATATACAGCACAGGAAGAATGAACAGAGCTATCAACAAGACCAAATATCCCACAGGACGACAAAATACGGGTAATAATGCTTTCATGATTTGAACGTTTTAACGAGACAAAAGTAAGTAAAAAAAGATATTTTATATACATTTGCAAAGTAAAAAAGCAAAAGAATCATGAGTAAACAAGAAGTTATTCTCTGCGAAAGCTTGGAAACAAGCCTTAGCCGCGCCATAGAACAGTGTCCGCATGACAAATTATTCATCCTCACAGACGAGCATACCCGGCGTCTCTGCCTGCCTGCCTTGAAGGAACTCCCCGCATTGAAAGATGCGATTGAAATCTGCATCGGAGCCGAAGACGTGCATAAGACACTAGAGACACTGGCTTCCGTATGGATGTCACTAAGTACCCAGGGAGCTACACGCCACTCATTGCTCATCAACCTTGGTGGAGGAATGGTAACCGATTTGGGAGGTTTTGCCGCCGCCACTTTCAAACGCGGTATTGCATACATCAATATACCGACAACTTTACTGGCAATGGTAGACGCCTCTGTCGGTGGTAAGACAGGAATCAACTTCAACGGACTGAAGAACGAAATCGGCTCATTTGCCCCAGCAAACAGCGTATTAATCGAAACAGAATTCTTACGGACGCTGGATGCACATAATTTCTTCTCCGGATATGCAGAAATGTTGAAACACGGACTAATCAGCAATACTGCACATTGGGCCGAATTACTGAATTTCAATACCTCGGACATTGATTATACTGCCCTCAAGCAACTGGTCGGCCGGTCGGTGCAAGTGAAAGAAGACATCGTAGAGCAGGACCCGTTTGAACATGGAATCCGCAAGGCCTTGAACTTGGGACATACGGTAGGACACGCATTCGAAAGTATGGCACTGGCAGAAAACCGTCCCGTACTCCACGGATATGCAGTAGCTTGGGGAATTGTCTGCGAACTGTATCTATCCCATCTCAAAGTAGGTTTCCCAAAAGAGAAGATGCGTCAGACGATCCAATTTATCAAGGACAACTATGGCGTATTCACATTCGACTGCAAGAAGTACGAGCAACTATACGCGTTTATGACACATGACAAGAAGAACACTTCCGGCACCATCAACTTCACACTGCTGAAAGATATCGGAGACATCCGTATCAATCAGATCGCCGACAAAGATACAATTTTCGAAATGCTGGACTTCTACCGTGAATGCATGGGAATCTGACCCAGTCCGGACAAAAATAAAAATATAAGGGGAATGGCTTCAACACCACTCCCCTTTCTTGATTCCCTTATTCTCCCATATATATTGATAATTGCATCGCAATCATCCCCACTTTCTCAATCCAAATGACTCATTCGATACTGGGACAATGACATCCCCGTATGTTTTCTAAAAAAACGTCCAAGCGACGATTGATTAGCAAAGTTCGTCCTAATCGCAATTTCCTGAATATTCAGACTCGTGTTTTTCAACAGAGCCTTTATCTCCAGTATAATATATTCAACAATCCAGTCTTTAGCAGACTTTCCGCTCGTTTCCTTGATTACCATGGTCAGGTATTTGGAAGTAATACATAATTTGTCCGCATAAAAAGCCACATCCTTATTCTCTTTGAAGTGCTTCATGATAAGGCTGAAGAATTTATTTGCCAATTCCTCTTTACGGGTATCCTTACGGGTATTCACCAACATCGATTCTTTCTCGTAAGCATTGAACAGTTCGAGATACAGATACCTCAGTAAATGAATAATCAATTCCCTCCTGTACGCGTCAGTAGACATCACCTTATCTTTTATCATTCCCAAATAGTTATATATCCGCAGAACATCACGTTCATTCTGAGGATAATAATAATGGCTCCGCATATAGAAAAAGAAATGCGGAGAAAAGCGCGGTACACCACTTAGGGCATCGCCGAACATAGAGGAAGATATTACCATTGTGACAGTTAAAAAGTCCTCACTAGGTTCACTGAATGAAACAAATTGTCCGGGCAACAATATGATTAACTCATCAGGTTGTATCCAATGCACGTCTTCGTGCACACTGATTTTAGCCGTTCCTCTCAAACTATATACAATCAAAGCTGATTGAATATTAGAAGGATAAGAAGTTAAAGGAAGATACTTCAGATTCTCATAATACTTGAAATCGTCACCTAAGACATATATCTCTAACGTTTCTTTGTTTTTGTTGTTTTGCATTTATCACCTCTCTCTTAAAGACTTTCCACAAATGTATAATATCCAAATTTACCATTCGTTAAAAAAGGAAATAAAGTATTATACAGAGGAAATTACATACTAATTATTTGCATTATTTTATAAACAAAACGCCCCTCCCTTAGTTCTTTACCCCAGTCTGTATTTAGATTTATTATAAACAGAAAAGTTTTTTATGGCATTCAAAAACAAAGAAATAGCTAATGCCGCACGTATGAGAACAAGTATATAGCAACTCATCTATTAACAACAAATTTCTTTCTGATTGACAGTAAACTTGCCATTAATTGATACTAAACTGATTGTGCACCGGCAACAAACTATAAACGAAGCCTTCGTTTTTATAAATGCAAGTTCCGTTTTTACAAACGCAAGTTTCATTTATAAAAACGGAACTTTCATTTATAGATTGCAATTAATGAAAAACAACTTTGTTTCTTGATAATTGGAAGTTTACTATGAATGGAGAGGAACTTTTCTCCTAATGTCCAACAATTGGTTTACGGCAAGTCTGAAGAAGCTGCGCAATACTTTGTCATCCCTATCTTCACCGAGCCTCATTCTTTTAGCTCTATAACAGTTAGAAACCTTATTCAAGTGAATTGATAAAACAAAAATCAAGCAAATTATTTGCTATTTAAAAATTAATCAGTACTTTTGCAACCGCAATTCGGGATGTAGCTCAGCCCGGTAGAGTACGCGTCTGGGGGAATTGAATAAGATTACCGATAATAAATTTACAACAACATATAAATCAAGGAGTTAAGACAATACTTAACTCCTTATTTTTTACCTGCGAATATCCTACGAATAAGGTTTCCGGGAAACTTGGTTTATTTAATCCGATTATTGCCTTTTGCTATGTGGATTTTGCATTATTGCATAGCAAATTTTACAAGTATTCGTTAATGCCTCTATTAGAGACAAACCCATTATAACAAACAGGGTAGGACAGCTATCGCCCTACCCATGTCTTAGACGCTCCGTTAGAAGCCTCATTGTTACTAATTGCTACTTGTATATAGAATAAGCCTCAACAGGTTCGTGTACTTTAAGAATACCCGTCCCCATTCTTTTATAGCTTAAATAGACAAGTCTGTTATCCAGTGTTTCCCAGTACAAAGAATATTGCCCTTTTTTAGTTATACTTGTTTCAATCGCCTTTTTCATGTCCTCAATAGGAATAAATTGATTAGGTGCAGCATAACTTACCTTGGCATTTTCAAAATAGGAAAATCCATGCTTATCATATACAACTTTACCACGATGCTCCTTTATATTTAGCTCCGGATGAAATGTCATACTAAAGAACACTTTACTATTAACAGCTTTCGCAGTTTTCCCACTTGTGCTTGACGGTTCGTATTCTATTTTACCATGTAATTGCTCATTTTGCAGCTCTGCATTCAACACAACTTCATCTTTTTGAATGACTGTAACCTGTTTATTAGTGTCAATAACAGCAATATAAGTATGGAAAGAATAGGGCTGTAAATTAAATGATTTAACCTCACCAGCATTGTTAAAGAACTCCTTAACAACTTGTTGTTTTAGACTATCTTGTAGGTATTGAACTCCATACGGATAAAGTTCTTCGAGTTTATTTCGGGCTGCATTTTCTACTTCCTGTTTAGCAACTTTTTCCTCTATCCTTTTACGTCTTTCAGGGGTATCTTTTATTGGATAGACAGATAAACTCCCCGAGCCACTTATATGTAGTTCAATTAGCTTATCCTTTTCAAACGTTTCACTTTGCATCTGCCCATAGTTATCAAGGAAACGACTTAGTTTTGTAGAAGTCATTACAATGGCTTCCGCCATGTTTCCAATCTCAAAGCCTGTATAAACATATCTTCCATTATCCATGCCTTTATAACTGAGGCTTAACGAATATTTTACATAGCCATATCTAAACTCCATTCCATAGGAGTTTTTCTTTTCTGAATAACTAATTGCAAGTGTGTTACCACCGTATATAGGTTGACCTGTATAAGGATTAGGACACAGATAATCGGGATATTCAAAAACCTTAATAGAAGTGGATTTTTGAGCATAAGCAGAAAGAACCATTATTACACTCATCAGAAATAGCAAAGTTCTTTTCATAATATCGTAGATTTGCTCCCCACAGCCCCGACAGGAAAGGTTTATATAAAAAGATAGCGTGAGGCTGTTAGAATTATCTGTTTTAGAGGCTCTGGTAAACCCGTGGTACAAGATAAAACGACACCCCACGCCAAGCCATATATATCACTGATATATACAAGATTAGCATGAGCGTTTGCATCGTCTATCCCCGTACCACATGAAATTTTACCAGAATTTCTAAAACGGGATAAAGCTAAACGCTTCCTTTAATTAATATGTCACCAACAGGTCGTTAACCTGTTAGCGGGACAAATATAACTAAAATCCAACGTTCTACAAACGTTTTTAGGGATGTCGTGGAACAAATTTACTCATTTATTGATAGTTCACATTTTGAAATGTCGTATCTCTTATGGATGCCTCGAAACAGCCTCATCATCATACCCACGACCTCAAACAGACCTTACCATTCGATTACATTCCACTCGTTTTTAGGTGCTGCATGACATTTTTGTCCCCCACATTGCAAGCCCTCTATGACGTAATACCCTGTCATTACATAAGTTTATCATCATACAATGAAGATTTGAGAGTGTTACATCCTCTTTACTTACAACCTGTATTCATTCTATCGACCGAGCATACCGAGCATAACCACCTTATCACATAGAATTAAGCAACCTCGTATTAGAGCGTTTAAGCCATCATTACCCCCCACCGAATACTTTTATTGTATTTGATAAGTTTTTGGCTGTGCACGACCAATAGACCCCTCTGTTAAAAGATAAGGCTTGATAATCACCCGAAGAGTAAACTTAGGAAGTGAAGTTTACACCCTATGATGATTACCAAGCCTTATTTGAATAGAAAGAGGACTAACAGGCGGTATTGAATATTCGTCGTTCCTCTGCGACGCTCATACCGTCTGCCGACTGCTCCAACAGCCCAGCAAGATATTGTTCTATTTTGCCTGTTAGTTCCAAGGTCAGGTTAGGGAGAGCCAAATGCTTTTTGCCCCACTCCAACGCTTCTTGGATTTTCTTTTGTATTTGCCCATGCAGGACACGGTCTTGGGGTTGCGGATTCGCCCGAAGTTTAAAAAGGATATGCTTTACATAATAAGACAGGTTTTGGTCGGCATTTGCTATACAAATACACCACTTGGCAAAGTCCTTGGCGCTCTCAAAAATACGGTAATCCACATCCCAACAG